>JACCXR010000400.1 GCA_013696915.1 Euzebyaceae bacterium | reverse complement strand
TGGGCGAGGAGTCGCGGATCAAGATCGCGACCATCCCGACCGGCGCCCTCAGTCTCGACATCGCCCTCGGCATCGGCGGCCTGCCCCGAGGCCGGGTGGTGGAGATCTACGGACCGGAGAGCAGCGGAAAAACTACTGTCGCGCTGCACGCCATCGCCGAGGCGCAGAAGGCGGGCGGGATCGCGGCCTTCATCGATGCCGAGCACGCCCTCGATCCAACCTACGCACAGGCCCTCGGCGTCGACATGGAAGGGCTGCTCGTCTCCCAACCCGACACGGGCGAGCAGGGGCTCGAGATCACCGACATGCTCGTCCGCTCCGGCGCGGTCGACCTCGTCGTCATCGACTCGGTCGCGGCCCTCACCCCCCGCGCGGAGATCGAGGGCGAGATGGGCGACACCCACGTCGGACTCCAGGCCCGCCTGATGAGCCAGGCGCTCCGCAAGCTCGCCGGCACGCTCAGCCGCTCGCGCACCTGCTGCGTCTTCATCAACCAGCTGCGCGAGAAGGTGGGGGTGATGTTCGGCTGCATGTCCTATGGGACCCGGGTAACGCTCGCGGACGGCACGCAGGAGAAGATCGGCAAGATCGTGAACCAGCGTCTGCCGGTCGAAGTCCTGTCCTTTGATCCAGAGGCGGGGGCCGTCGTGCCCAAGAAGGTTGTCGATTGGTTCGACAACGGGCGCACCGACCACTTCCTGCAATTCACCGTCGCACGTGGTGGGGGCAATGGAAGGGCTCAGTTCGCGTGCACCCCCAACCACCTCGTTCGGACACCCGGTGGGTGGCGGCAGGCTGCAGAGCTGTCCGCCGGCGACCGAGTCCTCCAGGCTGTGCAGCACCACCTGTCCGATTTCCAGTGGCAGGTCCTGCTCGGCGGTCTCATGGGTGACAGTGCGCTGAGCTCCACCCGCAGCGGTCATGGGGCACGGATGCGGTGGGGTCACGGTGTGAAGCAGGTCGACTACGCCGCATGGAAGGCTTCGCTCTTCCCGAACCTGCGCGTGAGCCGCAGCGTGAACCCGCGAGGAGCGGTCTTCTACGACTTCCAGCCGCTGCCTGAGCTGTCTGAGCTGCGGCAGGCGGTGTACCTCGGCGGCAAGAAGGTGCTCAGCTACGACTACATCAAGGCCCTGACGCCCCTCGCGGTCGCCGTCTGGTACATGGACGACGGGACCTTCACGCTCCGTTCCAAGGGCCTTGCGGAACGGACCCGTGGCGGGACGGGTCGCTCGGATATCTGTGTCGAAGCGATGGAAAGGAGCTCCCGCGCAAGGTTGGCTGATCACCTCGCCGACACGTGGGACATCCAGGTGAAGCAGATCACCCCCGGTGGCAAAGCGGTCTTTCAGTTCCCCACGAGGGAGACGGAGAAGCTCCACGCGCTCATCGCGCCGTACGTCCACCCATCGATGCAGTACAAGCTGCTGCCCAAGTACCGCGGCAGGTTCACCGTGGAGCCGCAGATCGAGCCCACACGCCACGCACTCATGCCCATGCCGATCATGAGGATCGAACAGAAGCCGCCGACTCGGAGCATGCACCGCTTCGACTTGGAGGTGGAGGGCAGCCACAACTACTTCGCGGACGGGGTGATGGTGCACAACAGCCCCGAGGTCACCCCCGGTGGTCGTGCGTTGAAGTTCTATTCGTCGGTTCGCCTTGACGTCCGGCGCATCGAGTCACTGAAGGACGGCACCGACTTCGTCGGCAACCGCGTCCGGGTGAAGGTGGTGAAGAACAAGTGTGTCGGGGAGGGAACACGGATCTTCGACCCGACTACGGGAATCACGCATCGGATCGAGGACATCGTCGATGGTGGCGTGGGTTCGGCCGTCTGGGCGATCGACAAGCGCGGTGAGCTGCAGGTCCGGCCCATCGCGGCGCGGATGGACCAGGGGGTGCAGGACCTCATCCGTCTGCGTTTCCGTGACGGTACGACGCTGTTGGTCACGGAGGACCATCGCATCCTGACTGAGGCCGGGTGGCGTGAAGCGGGGGATCTCCGGATTGGAGACCGTGCGGCACGGCCGCGACGTGCTGGCACCTTCGGAAACCACGAGCCCGTCCCTCCTGCCCATGCCCGCATGATCGGCTACCTGATCGGCGACGGATATGTGAGCGGCAAGACGCCGGTCGCCTTCATTAACGCCGAGAGGATTCTCCAGGCCGATGCCGCGGGGATCGCCGAAACCCTCGGATGTGCCACGCACTGCAAGAACGATGGGCTGTACGCCAGCTTTTCGCACCGCCCGGGTGAGCGCAACGGCGTCCTGGAGCTGGCCCGGTGGGCCGGAATCTGGGGGCATCTGGCGCCGGAGAAGCGGATCCCTCCGGCGTTCTTCGACAAGGACGTGTCCGCCGAGGTGATCGGCGAGCTGTTGTTCGGGATCTGGGAGTCAGACGGCTGGGTCAGCCGGGAGCAGACGGGCGGAATCCGCTGTGGGTTCGTCACCACCTCGGAACAGCTGGCCTGGCAGCTGCACTGGCTGCTGCTGCGCTTCGGAATCGCCAGCTCAGTGATGGTTCAGCACCCCGGTTCTCGTCGCAGTCTCATTGTGGGCCGGCGCATTCAGGGGAAACTGCCGTGTTGGCAGGTCCGCCTCAGCGGAATCGACAACGTACGTCGCTTCGCCGCTGCGCTGCCACCCTGGGGTCCGCGGGGTCGGAAGCTCGCGTTGGAACTGGCCAACCCGGCGCTGGCCAAGCATCGGGGCTCCAAGGCGGTCTACCTGTCGAACGTCCATACAGCACCGGTCATCGAGCACCTGCGCGCTCTCGGCGTGAGTTCCAAGGCGGCTGCGAGCATGGTCGGGCTGAGCGCCAACCACGCGGAAGGAGGACTGAAATCCGTCTTGGGGGCATCACGGCTGCGCCGGGATCGCATCGAGCGGCTGGCCGAAGCGCTCGACAGCCAATTCCTGCGCGACACCCTTTCCGAGGATGTGTTCTACGACCGGATTGACTCGATTGACGCCGCAGTTCCGCGACGGACGTTCGACCTGGCAGTGGAGGGCCTGCACAACTTCGTGGCCGAGGATGTCGTCGTGCACAACTGCGCGCCCCCATTCAAGCAAGCAGAGTTCGATATTCTTTTCGGCCAGGGGATCTCCAAGGAAGGATCGCTGCTCGACATCGGCGTCGAGCACGGCATCGTCAAGAAGGCCGGCGCCTGGTACACGTACGAGGGCGAGCAGCTCGGCCAGGGTCGCGAGAAGGCGCGGGAGTTCCTCAAGGAGCACACCGACATCGCGGACGAGATCTACAAGCGGGTCACGGAGAAGCTCGGGTTGGTGCCGACCGACGTGACCGGTGCCGACGAGGACCTGGATCCGGAGGTCTGACCATGCCCGACACCGCCCGGAGCACCACCGCGGCCGAGCGGGGCGCCACGACCGGCGCCGCCGGCACGGACCCCGTCGCCGAGACGTTCGCCTTCGTCCTGCGCAGCACGCAGGCCCGCCCGCAGACGGAGGCCGAGATCCGCGGCCGGCTGCGCAGCCGCGAGGTCGACGAGGCGGTCGCCGACGCGGCCCTCGTCAAGGCCAAGGCCGTCGGTGCCATCGACGACGCCGCCTTCGCCCGCGTGTGGGTCGACGACCGTGGCGACAAGCGGGGCTACGGCGTGACACGGCTGCGCGAGGAGTTGCGCCGGCGCCTCGTGCCCGAGCCGTTGATCTCCGACGCGCTGGGCCGCATCGCCGACCGCGACGACCTCGCGGTCGCGACCGAGCTCGCGGCGCAGCGCGCGCAGCGCATGTCCGGGAGCCTCGGGCCCGAGGCCGTGGCGCGCCGCCTGCAGGGCTTCCTCGTCCGCCGCGGCTACGGCGCCGCCCTCGCCCAGCGCGTCGCGATCTCCGTCAGCGGCCTGGACCGCAGATGGGACTGACCGCGCTCGCCCGTCACGCGTGAGCCGGCCCGGGGCCGGCAAGCTGCGCGGCGCCGAGATGGGCCGCGGCACTGGCACCCGTACCGGCTCCACCGCCGGTACGGCAAGGCCGTCGCGTAGGCTTGCGGCCGCGTGGCGGGGGCGGCTCCGCCCGCGGGCGATCCGGCGGAGATCCGCCGGCGCAGGAGGGACCGGCGGCGTGAATGTGCTCCAGGCCTGGCTGCTCGTCGGTGTGCCCACGCTCGCGGTGGGGCTGGGCCTGTTCGTCCGACGTTCGCCGATCCGGGCGGTGCTCGGGTACCTCGTGCTCGCGGCCGGCTTCGGGCTCATGACCGTCTTCCACCGGGCGTCAGGCGCGCTGTTCGGCGGGATCCTCGCGCTTCTGTACGCCGCCGGCCGGGGCGGCAACATGGAGCGCGTCGACACGGGCGCCGACGAGGAGGGGGTCCCGGACGCGGCCCTGCACCCCGCCCGCCGGCGTCCGGGGACGGTCTGACGCGTCCGGCTATCCTGCTACCAGTGACGAATCGCACGTACTTCATCCGCACCTTCGGGTGCCAGATGAACGAGCACGACTCCGAGCGGGCCGCCGGCGTCCTGGAGACGATGGGGTACCGCCCCGCTCCGGACCCCGAATCGGCCGGGCTGGTCCTGTTCAACACCTGCGCGATCCGCGAGAACGCGGACAACAAGCTTTACGGGCAGCTGAGCCACCTGAAGCCGCTCAAGCTGGCCGACCCCGCGAAGACGATCGTGGTCGGGGGGTGCCTCGCGCAGAAGGACCAGGGAGCCATCGCGGCCCGTGCGCCGTGGGTCGACGTCGTCTACGGCACCCACAACATGGGCAGCCTTCCGCAGCTGCTCGCACAGGCCGACTCGGCGGCCCTGCCGGTCGTGGAAATCCTCGAGCACACGCAGATGTTCCCCTCGGCGCTGCCCGCGCGCCGGGAGGTCCGGCATCACGCCTGGGTGTCGATCTCCATCGGCTGCGACAACACGTGCACCTTCTGCATCGTGCCGCTCCTGCGCGGCCCGGAGAAGTCGCGGATGCTCGGCGACATCGTCGCCGAGGTGTGCGAACTCGTGGCCGACGGCGTGACCGAGGTGACGCTGCTCGGTCAGAACGTCAACTCCTACGGGCGCGACCTGGTCCGCGCCGACCCCGGGCCGGGCCGTCGCAACCGGACGCTGTTCGCCGAGCTGCTCCACGCCCTCGGCGAGGTCCCAGGGCTCGAACGGGTCCGCTTCACCAGCCCCCATCCCAAGGACTTCACCTCGGACGTGTTCGCCGCGATGCGGGACGTGCCGAACGTGTGCGAGCAGCTGCATCTGCCCCTCCAGTCCGGCAGCGACCGGATACTGCGGCGCATGCAGCGGTCCTACCGCTCGTCGCGCTACCTCGACCTTGTCGCCGAGGCGCGCGCGACGATTCCGGGGGTGGCCATCTCCACCGACGTCATCGTCGGCTTCCCCGGCGAGACCGAGGACGACTTCGACGACACCCTACGGGTGGCGGGGGCCGCCGCCTTCGACGCCGCCTTCACGTTCAAGTACTCCAAGCGGCCGGGGACGGCCGCCGTGAGCCTGGACGGCCACGTCGCAGCCGCGGTCATGGACCAGCGGTTCCTGCGGCTGGCGGAACTGACCAGGAGCTTGTCGGCGGCCTCCCACGCCCGCCAGGTCGGCACCGTCCAGGAGCTGCTCATCGAGGGTCCGTCGAAGACCGACCCCGCGCGGATGAGCGGCCGCACCCGTGAGAACCGGCTCGTCCACGTCCCCGCCACGGCGGCGGCGCGGCCCGGGGCGCTGGTCAACGCCCGTCTGACCGACGCGGCCGCGCACTACCTGCTCGGCGAGGTCACCGACGCGCCGGCTGGACGCGCCGTGCCGACCGCCCCGCCGCCCCGGACGCTCCCGGACGGCCAGAACGGCGACCTGACGGCGGTCCTCCCGGCCGCACGCCCCTGACAGCGCGCCGGCCGTGATCGTCGGGGCCGCGATCGTGCCGACCACCCCGCTCCTCGTCCCCGGCGCGACGGTCAGGCTGCCGTCTGGGCTGGCCAGGGTCGGCGACGCCGCGTGCGCCGCACTCTGCGCGCTGCCGCAGGCCCACGCCGTCGTCCTCCTCGCCGCCGACGCGGGCGGAACCGACTCGCCGGCCGAGGCGGGCGGAACCGACTCGCCGGCCGGCGTCTCCGTTGCGGCGAGCCTGGCCGGATTCGGCCGTGCGGACCTGTGCGCCACGGTGCCCGTCGCGGGCGCCGTCGCCCGCCGCGTCGCCGGCGCCGGGGGTCGGTCGACGCTCGTGGGCGCGGGATTCCTTCCGCCCGGGCTCGCCGCCCTCGTGCTCCTCGTGGGCGCCGGGGTGCCGGTGGTGCCGGTCACGGTCCCCCGATGCGCCTCGGCCGGAGCGCTCGCGGCCACCGGAGCCGCGATCGCCACGGCGGTTCGCGACGGCGCGGAGCGGGTGGCCGTGATCGCGGCCGGCGACCTGTCCGCCGGCCTCACCGACCGGTCGCCGCTCGCGCGCGTCGAGGGGGCGGTGTTCTGGGACGAGCAGGCCGCCGCCGCCGTCGACTCGGGCCGCTTCGACGGGTTCGCGCGACTCGGCCCGGCCGGCGCCGGACGGGTCGGCGCCGTGGGGTGGGCGCCGATGATGGTCCTGTCCGGCATCTGCGCCGAGGCTGCGATCGGCATGGTCGTCCGCCACTACTCGGCGCCGCGGGGCGTCGGCTACCTGGTCGCGCAGGGTGCCTGAGCACCGTCCCGCCGGCGATGTCGGTGTCCTCGCGCTCGTCGGGCCGACCGGGAGCGGGAAGTCCTCCGTGGCGCTGGAGGTGGCGGAGGCGCTGGACGCGGAGATCGTCGCCGTCGACGCGTTCACGGTCTACCGCGGCATGGACATCGGCACCGCGAAACCGCCGGTGAAGGACCGGCGCCGCGTCCGTCACCACATGCTTGACATGCTCGACCCCACCGAGGACTGCGCCGTCCCGTGGTTCCAGCAGGCCGCGCGGGCGGCCATCGACGGCGTCGTCGCCCGCGGCCGCAGAGCGCTGCTGGTCGGAGGCTCGGGCCTGTACTTCCGGGCGGTCGTCGATCCCCTCGCGTTCCCGCCCACCGACGCCGCCGTCCGCGCCGCCATCGAGGCCGAGTACGCCGACGACCCCGCCGCCGCGCATGCCGCCCTGGCGGAGGTGGATCCCGCGGCCGCCGACCGCGTGGCGCCGGGCAACCTCCGGCGGGCGGTCCGCGCGCTCGAGGTCGTCGCCCTGACCGGCCGGCCGTTCAGCGACTGGCAGCGGACATGGGACGCCTACGAACCGGTGTACGCCGGGATTCGGGTCGCCGGGCTGGACATCCCCCGCGCGGACCTGGTCACGCGGCTCGACCGCCGTGTCGACGCCATGCTGACCGTCGGACTGCTCGAGGAGTGCCGGCGGCTGGCGCGGCTCCCGCTGTCCGCCACCGCCCGGCAGGCCATCGGCTACGCCGAGCTCTTCGAGCACCTCGCCGGCGGCGCGACGCTCGCCGACGCCGCCGAGCGCGCCAAGATCCGCACCCGGCGCTACGCCTCCAGGCAGGCCCGCTGGTTTGCCGCCGACCCGCGGGTACGCTGGGTGCGTCCGCCGATCGCCGCGTCCCGCATTCTCGAGGTGCTTGCCGACTGATGGAGTTCGTGAAGGCCCATGGAGCCGGAAACGACTTCGTCCTGCTGCCCGATCCCGGCAACCGGCTCGTGCTCACGCCCCGCCTGGTGCGGGCCCTGTGCGCGCCGCACGTCGGGCTGGGAGCCGACGGCGTCATCCGCATCGCCCCCGCCAGGGACGGCGTCGACGCGGAGGCGTTCATGGACTACTGGAACGCGGATGGCTCCGTGGCCGAGATGTGCGGCAACGGGGTCCGCTGCGTCGCCAAGTACGTGCTCGACCGGGGGACCGGCATCGGCGACCTCGTCCGCGTCGACACCCGCAGCGGGGTCAAGGTGGTGACCGCGACCCTCGGGCCCGACGGCCGAGTCAATCGGGTCCGCGTCGACATGGGCGCACCGGTCCCCGGAAAGATCGCCGAGCCGCTCGAGATCGACGGCCGCACGATCGACGTGACGACGGTGTCGATGGGCAACCCGCACGCGGTGATCGTGGTCGACGACGTGGGCACGGCGCCGGTGAGCACGCTCGGTCCGGCGGTGGCGCGTCTGCCGCTCTTCCCCGACGGCACCAACGTGGAGTTCATCAGCGCCGTGTCGCCATCCCGGATCGCCGGTCGCATCTGGGAACGGGGCGTGGGCGAGACCCTCGCCTCCGGAACGGGCGGAGCCGCGATGGCGGTCGCGGCACACCTGCTCGGCCACGCCGGCCGCCGCGTCCACGTCGACCTGCCAGGAGGCACGCTCGAGGTCGACTGGACCGAGGACACGCTCCACGTCACAGGGCCCGCGGTGGAGGTTGCTGCGGGGGAACTGGACGACGGGTGGCTGGACGACATCTCGTGACCGGTCCCCCATCCGGAGCCCGACCCGAGCTGACCCGGTCGGCGCGCCGCCGCACCGAAGCGCAGCGGGTCACCGACGGCGCCCCCCAGGAAGGCGTGGCGATCTTCCGGCCTGCCGAGAAGGCCGTGCTCGTCGCGCTGCATCGGGACGGCGTCACCTCCGCCGAGGTGGACGCATCGCTCGACGAACTCCAACTCCTCGTGGACACCGCCGGGTCCGAGTCGGTCGCGCGCCTCGTTCAGAAGCGCGGCACCCCTGACATCGCCACCTTCATCGGGCGTGGGAAGGTCGCCGAGCTCAAGGGCCTCGCGAGCGACCTCGGTGCGGACGCCGCCGTGTTCGACGACGAGCTGTCGCCGGCGCAGCAGCGCAACCTCGAGGAGCGGCTGGGCGTGAAGGTCCTCGACCGCACGATCGTGATCTTGGACATCTTCGCCCAGCACGCCTCCTCCCGGGAAGGGCGGGCGCAGGTGGAGCTCGCGCAGCTCGGCTACCTCCTGCCGCGGCTGCGCGGCTGGGGGCAGGCGCTGTCCCGCCAGGCAGGCGGCATCGGCACGCGCGGCCCCGGCGAGACCCAGCTCGAGGTCGACCGCCGCAAGCTTAACCGGCGGATCACCAAGCTCCGCGCAGACCTGATCGACTTCGAGCGCACCAGGCGGCTGAAGACCAAGGACCGCGAACGCCACGGTGTCCCCGTGGTGTCGCTGGTCGGCTACACGAACGCCGGCAAGTCCACGCTGCTCAACCGCCTGACCGGCGCCGACGTGTTCGTGGCCGACCGGCTGTTCGCGACCCTCGACACGACGGCCCGTCGGCTCGCACTGCCGGACGGGCGCGAGGTCGTGGTCACCGACACGGTCGGGTTCGTGAAGAAGCTGCCGACCCAGCTGGTCGAGGCCTTCAAGTCGACGCTGGAGGACACGTTGAGCGCCGGGCTGCTCGTCCACGTCGTCGACGGCTCCCATCCGGAGGCCGAGGGGCAGATCCTCGCGGTCGACCGCGTCCTCGACGAGATCGGCGCCGGCGCGATGCCGCGACTGCTCGTGCTGAACAAGGCCGACGCCGCGGACCCCGACGACCTCCGTGGCCTGCAGCGGCACTTCGGAGACGCCGTCGTCGTGTCCGCCGTCACGGGCGAGGGGGTGGGCGACCTGCTGGCGGCCGTGGCGGCGCGGGTGCCGCTCGACCGGCGGGTCGTCGAGGCACTGGTCCCCTACGACCGCGCGGAGCTCGTCGCGATGGCCCACCGCGAGGGCGAGGTGCTCAAGGAGGACCACGGCCCGGACGGCACGCGCATCGTCGCCAGCGTCGGTCGCGCCGTCGGCACGGCGCTCGCGCGCTACGGGCCCGAGGACCCATGGGCCGACGACGCGGGCGGGCACGAGCCCGAGACGGGGTAGCCCCGGCGGGCGGTCTCGGCGGCTTCCCCCACCAGGGGACGACGGGGGCCAAGGCCGCGGCCACCGCCGCTCCAGGCCGCCGCCGTTACCGCCCGCGGTCGCTACGGCCGCGGTCGCTACAGGCTGCGGAGGACCGCGACGACCTTGCCGAGGATGGCGCTGGCGGCGTCGGCGGGCACCGGGATGGGCTCGTAGCCCTCGTTCGCGGGGTCGAGGAAGATCTCACCGGAGCGGGCACGCCGGAAGAACTTGACCGTCGCCTCGTCCTCGATGAGCGCTGCGCACATCTCCCCCTGCTCGACCTGCGGCTGCTGCCGGACCACCACGAGATCGCCCGGCAGCACGCCCGCCTGCACCATCGACTCCCCCCGCACCCGCAGCATGAACAGGGTCCCGTCGCCGACCAGGTCCTTGGGCAGGGGGTAGACCTGCTCGACGCGCTCCTCGGCCAGCACCGGCGCGCCGGCCGCGATCTCGCCGACCAGCGGCACGAGCTTGGGCGCCGACGCCGGGATCGACAGCTCGGTGTCCGGGTCGAAGTGCACCTCGATGGCCCGGGGCCGGGAAGGGTCACGCCGGAGGTAGCCGCCCCGCTCGAGAGTGGCGAGCTGGCTGTGGACGCTGGACGGTGACCTGAGCCCGACCGCCTCGCCGATCTCCCGGACGCTCGGGGGGTACCCGCGGGCCTCGACCGCGTCGATGATCACCTCGAGGATGCGGTGCTGCCGGCCGGTCAGGTTCGCTGCCATGGTTCCTCCTGGGCGTCCTGGTTGTCGGTCCCTGTGCCCACGGTAGCAAGAAGCCCGCTCCGAAGGCAAACATCTGTTCGGTTCGGTGTTGACAACCGAACGCGGGTTCGACAGACTGACATGCGAACAGGTGTTCGTGATACGGACCGGGAGGGCGGCATGGCTGCAGCGGTGTGGGAGTTGACCGGGCACGGTGGACGGGTCACCGCGCGCCCTGGACCCCCCGGCTCGGCGCCGGCCCGGCCGCACGTGGACCCCAGGACGCAAGCCCGGCGGGCGGCGCCCGGATACGGACGGCGACGACTGGCCGCGGTCGTGCTGCTGGCGCTTGCTGCCCTCGCCCCCGTGGCGGTCCCGCGGTGGAGCACCGACCCGCCGTCGGCGACCGGCCCGGCCCCCGTCACCGTCGTCGTGAGGCCGGGCGACACCGTCTGGTCGCTCGCGTTGCCGCACACCCCGGCGGGCACGGGGCCGATGGAGTACGTCGCACAGGTTGTCGAGTTCAACGGGGTGGACGCGCGGGCACTGACGCCCGGGGCGGTGCTGCGCCTCCCGCGGCACTGACCGAACCATGGCGCGGACGCCGGCCGACCGCCGACCTCAGCGGTGAGAACGGCCCGCCTGAAGGCCCGGCGGCTTCGGCGGCGCCTGCTTCTCGAGGGTCGCGAGTTCCCGCACGAAATCCTCCGGGGACGTGAACCCCCGGTAGACGCTCACGAAGCGGACGTATGCGACCGGGTCCAGCGCTCGGAGGGCGTCGAGGACCTCGGTGCCGATGGTGTCGCTGCCGACCTCCCGCCGTCCCGTGGCGCGGACGCGCGCCTCCACCTGGGCGGCGGCGCGCCGGACGGCCTCCGGATCGACTGCCGAGTTCTTGGTCGCCCTGGAGATGCCCGCGACGACCTTCTCCCTGCTGAACGGTTCGGTCGACCCGTTGCGCTTGCGGACCGCAAGGGGCGTCTGCTCCTGCCGTTCGTACGTCGAGAACCGCTGGCCGCACGCTCGGCACGCGCGCCGCCGCCGGATCGCGGCGCCGTCCTCGGCCGCCCTGGAGTCCACGACGCGGTCGTCGTCGGCCGCGCAGTACGGGCAGCGCACGTCAGCGACCTGTCCGGAAGATTTCGCCCCTGTGGATTCCGTGGTCGTCGCCCACCGCCCCGTACACAGGACGTTCCCGGCGATCCGCGGCGGATGCCCGGCCGTCCACAGCCTGTGCACGAGCCTGTGCATAGTGTCCCCAACATGTGGTGGTGGGCGGCGGGTCGTCCACAGGTCCCGCCGCCCGCACCGCCCCGTCGTGGCCCTCCAACTGTCTTACCCTCCTGTTACGTTGACGTCGCTGAATGGGACTGCGCTCGCCGCGACCACAAGATATTGTGTACCACAAGGGTAGGCATGCCCGCATCTTGCGGGGCCTGGGGAGAACATGCTTGACGCGCGGGATGCGGTGGTGCAGGCTACGCAACGGTAATTCCAAGGACGGCATTCCAGCCCGGACGCCCAGGGGAAGCTCATGGTCATGACGCGCGCAGCCCTCACCGCGGTCGCCACCGGCGGCGACGGAGCCCTCAGGCTCAAGGTGGACCGGCACTTCACGACCGAGGGCGTCCACCCCTACGACGAGGTCGAGTGGGAACTCCGCGACGCGGTCATCAGGGACTGGAAGACGGGCGGGGTCGCGTTCGAGCAGCGCGACGTCGAGTTCCCCAGGAGCTGGTCGCTGAACGCCACGACGATCGTGGCGCAGAAGTACTTCCGGGGCCACCTCGGCAGCCCGGCGCGCGAGCGCAGCGTCCGCCAGATGATCGACCGGGTGGCCGACACGATCACCGGTTGGGGGGTCAAGGACGGCTACTTCGCCGACGCGGCTGCGGCCGAGGCCTTCACCGCCGAGCTCAAGCACGTCCTCGTGACGCAGAAGGCCGCGTTCAACTCACCCGTGTGGTTCAACGTGGGCGTCGACGGGCGCACGCCCCAGTGCAGCGCGTGCTTCATCCTGTCGGTCGAGGACACGATGAGCTCCATCCTTAACTGGTACGTCGAGGAGGGGACGATCTTCAAGGGCGGGTCTGGCGCCGGGGTCAACCTGTCGCAGATCCGGTCGTCGAAGGAGCGGCTGAAGGGCGGCGGCACCGCCTCGGGACCGGTGAGCTTCATGCGGGGCGCCGACGCGTCGGCCGGCACGATCAAGTCGGGCGGGACGACCCGGCGCGCGGCCAAGATGGTGATCCTCAACGTCGACCACCCCGACATCGGCGAGTTCGTCTGGTGCAAGCAGCGCGAGGAGGTCAAGGCGCGGGCGCTGCGCGAGATGGGGTTCGACATGGACCTCGACGGCCTCGACTCGGGCAGCGTGCAGTACCAGAACGCGAACAACTCCGTGCGCGTCACCGACGAGTTCATGCGGGCGGTCGAGACCGACGCCGAGTTCCCCCTCCGCGCCGTCCTGACCGGCGAGACGGTGAAGACGGTGGGCGCCCGGGAGCTCATGCGCGAGATCGCCCAGGCCGCCTGGGAGTGCGCCGACCCCGGCATGCAGTACGACACGACCATCAACGACTGGCACACCACGCCCAACGCCGGCCGCATCAACGGCTCCAACCCGTGCTTCCCGGGCGACGCGCTGGTGCACACCGACAAGGGGCTGGTGCGCTTCGACGAGCTGATCCGCCGCACGCAGGACGGCGAGGCCTTCGGCGTCTACACCCACGACGCGACGAACCCCGAGCAGCCGGCGGAGGTCATCCATCTCACGTCGCCCGAGGCCTTCATGATCACCGGCACCAACCCGATCGTGAGGCTGCGGTTCTCCAACGGCATGGAGCTCCGCTGCACGCCCGGGCACAAGATCTTCACGACCAACCGCGGCTACGTCCCCGCCGAGGAGCTGACGGCCGAGGACCAGGTCAAGGTGCTCAACCTGCCGGCACCGGCGGTCGCGGGGGACCTCGCCCTCCCGCTGGAGACGCACGTCAGCGCCTACCGCGCGAAGGGCGACCACGCCAAGGCGTTCAGGCTGCCGGAGAAGTGGACCGACGACCTCGCCCACTACCTCGGCTACCACACCGGGGACGGCTCGGTGTGCGGCAGCGTCATCGCCACGATCTACGGCAGCGAGGAGGAACAGCGGACGCTGCTGCCCCGCCACCGTGCGTTCCTCGCCTGGCTGAACGGCGACGAGGCGCCGACGCCCTCGGAGCAGGCCAACGGCACGAAGCAGCTGCGTCTGAGCCGCAAGCCGCTCGCCCGGTTCCTCACCCAGCTCGGGCTGTCGTCCGGGCGGGCGCCGCACAAGCGCGTGCCCTGGGCCGTGTTCGGCGCTCACACCGACGCCGTCGCCGAGTACCTGCGCGGGCTGTTCGACGCCGACGGCTGCGCGGTCGACGGGCCAACCAATCACTACGCCGGCCTCGGATCATCGAGCCGGGGACTGCTCATCGACGTGCAGCGGCTGCTCAGCACCTTCGGTATCCACAGTCGCATCTACATGACTAGGGAAGCGTCTGACGAAGGCAACTTCACCTATCGGCGCAAGGACGGCAGCGATGTTCGGTACGGCCGCGCCGCCGCGCACCAGCTCCGCATCACGGGGCGATCGCTGGAGGTGTTTGCTGAGCAGATCGGTTTCACGCTGCCCTCCAAGGCGGAGCGACTGTCGGAGATGCTCCCTGGCCGCACGCGCAACCGGATCGAGGAGACCGTCCGCCTTATCGAGCGCGCCGACGACGGGTTCGAACTGACCTACAACCTGTGCGAGCCGCGCAACCACAGCTACGTGGTTAACGGTGTGTTAGTACGCAACTGCGCAGAGTACATGCACCTGGATAACTCAGCTTGCAACCTCGCCAGCCTGAACCTGCGCAAATTCGAGGCCGGCGGCGTCTTCGACGTCGAGAGCTTCCGGCGCGCCGTCGAGATCGTGTTCACCGCGCAGGAGATCATCGTCGGGAACTCCTCCTACCCCACCGAGCGGATCGCCGAGAACGCGCGCGCCTACCGGCAGCTCGGGCTGGGCTACGCCAACCTCGGCGGGCTGCTGATGAGCCAGGGGCTCGCGTACGACTCCGACGAGGGCCGGGCGTGGGCCGCGGCAATCACCGCGCTCATGACCGGGCACGCCTACCGCACGTCCGCCGAGATCGCCAAGGTGACCGGCGCGTTCGACGGCTTCGCCGGCGACCGAGAGGGCACGCTGCGCGTCCTCGCCAAGCACCGCGACGCCGTCGACGACATCGACGCGCTCGCGCCCGACAACATCCTGCGGGCTGCACGGGAGTCGTGGGACGACGCGGTCGCGCTCGGCACCGAGCACGGCGTCCGCAACGCGCAGGCCTCGGTGCTCGCCCCGACCGGATGCCTCGTGGGCGGCTCGCTCATCGCGACCGGACGCGGCCTCGTCCGCCTGCAGTCACTCGGCGACCCCGCCGGTGCGCAGTGGCAGGACCTCGGTCTGGACGTCGCCACCGACGAGGGCCCCCGACCGGCCACCAGGTTCTACGTCAACGGCCTCGAGTCGGTGGTCACCGTCGAGACCGGTCGCGGCCATCGCGTCCAGGGCACGCCCGCCCACCGCATCAAGGTCGTCGAAGCCGACGGCAGCTGGGTGTGGAAGCGCTTCGGCGACGTGGCGGCCGGTGACCTGGTCCCGCTCGCGCTGGGTCAGCTGATCGGAGTGCCGCAGCCTGTCCGGCTGCCGCCGCTGCCGGAGGCGTACTGGACCGGGGAGCACCACGCCCGGGCGCCGGAGCAGATGACCGCCGAACTCGCCGAGTTCGTCGGCTACTTCATGGGCGACGGGTCGCTGCACTCGCGCGGACTGCGCCTCTCCGTCGCCGGCGAGGACTTCGACGTCGTCGAGCACCTCAGCCGGCTCGGGAAGGAGCTGTTCGGCCTCGAGGCGCACGTCGCGGAGAGGACGGGCTGCACGGAGGTGGCCTTCCATTCGGTGCGGCTGACACAGTGGTGGCAGGCGTGCGGCTTCGCGAAGCATGAGCCCCGCGACGGGCACACCGGGAAGGGCTGGGAGCCGCACGTCCCCGACGCGGTCCTGCACAGCAACGACCGTGCGGTCTACGCGGCGTTCCTGCGAGGCCTGTACGAGGCCGACGGCACGGTCACGGTCGGCTCCCCGCACTGGGCGACGACGTCTTCGACGTTCAGCCATGACGTCCAGAGCCTCCTGCTGGCGCTCGGCTACCCGACCACGCGCAAGATCGACATGGCCCGGCAGGGCCAGTCCGACCTTGCCGTCCTCCGGATCCTGAACACGTCGCACCACGAGGCCTGGCTGGACGAGATGGGCTTCCTCAGCGGACGCAAGAACAGCGCCGTCGCGGTCGAGGAGACCCAGCAGTCGGCGCGGCACGATCGGATCCCCGTGACCCGCGCGCTGATCGACCGGCTCGCCCCCCGCAACGGCCGGTTCCGCAGGGTCATGCTCGCCGAGCACGGCCGCAGCGGCACGGTCACCCGGCGCATCGCCGCCGAGCTCCACCGCGAGGCGCCGGACCCAGAGCTCGGTCACCTGCTCGGGTTCTTCTACGACACCGTCGCCTCCAGCGAACTGGGAGACGACGAGCTGACGTACGACCTCTCGGTGCCCGACAACGTCACCTACATCGCGAACGGCTTCGTCAGCCACAACACCATCGGGCTGATGATGGACTGCGACACGACCGGGATCGAGCCCGACCTCGGTCTGGTCAAGGCGAAGAAGCTCGTCGGCGGCGGGACCATGCGCATCGTGAACCGCACGGTGCCGGTCGCCCTGCGCCGGCTCGGCTACCCCGACGAGCAGATCGAGGCGATCGTCGCCTACATCGACGAGCACGCCACCATCGAGGGCGCCCCCGCGTTCCGTGACCAGCACCTGCCCGTGTTCGACTGCGCGATGGGCGAGCGGTCGATCGCTCCCATGGGCCACCTGGCGATGATGGCCGCGGTGCAGCCCTTCCTGTCGGGGTCGATCTCGAAAACCTGCAATGTGCCCGAGACCGCCACCGTCGAAGACGTCGAGCGGATGTACATCGAAGGCTGGAAGCTCGGGCTGAAGGCCATCGCCATCTACCGCGACAACTGCAAGGTCGGCCAGCCCCTGTCGCTGGCGAGCAGGAAGGGCACCGTGGCCGCGGCCACGACCGAGGAGGCCGCCCAGCACGGGATGGTCCGCCGGCGTCTGCCGAAGCAGCGGCCGTCGCAGACGATCTCGTTCCAGGTCGGCGACGCCGAGGGCTATCTGACGGCGGGGGAGTACCCAGGCGACGGGCTCGGCGAGATCTTCGTCAAGCTCGGCAAGCAGGGCTCGACGCTGTCGGGGGTGATGGACGCCTTCGCGATCAGCATCAGCCTGGGGCTGCAGTACGGCGTGCCGCTGGAGGCCTACGTCACCAAGTTCACGAACATGCGGTTCGAGCCGGCCGGCATGACCGACGACCCGGAGGTCCGGTTCGCGAGCTCGATCGTCGACTACATCTTCCGGCGGCTCGCCATCGAGTACCTGCCGACCGACAAGCGCCGGGAGCTGGGCATCTACACGATGGAGGAGCGCAGCGCCTCGTTGGCCGAGGGTTCCGCGCCGGCCGCCCAGACCCCGACCCCGCCGCCGGCCGACGCGACCGGCCAGACCGTCCTGCCCGTCGACCAGCCCACCCCGGTCGACGACCTCTACGGCGACGCCCCGCTGTGCTACTCCTGCGGCGTCAAGATGCAGCGCGCCGGCTCCTGCCACGTCTGCAGCCAGTGCGGCACCACCAGCGGCTGCAGCTGACGGAATGGATGTTAGAGGGTCGTGGCCATGCTCCGCCGAGACGAGCTTGCCGACTTGCTGACTCGACGAGTTCGCGGTCTACGGCAGGGCCACAGTCTCGCCGAGGCCGTCGAGGACCTCCTGGACGAGGTGGAGGTCTACCACGGGAAGTGGGAGCAGGACCTGCACCGGGCTCCCAACCAGCGGAGCGACGCTGGTGGGTCCACCGAGCCCAGCCCGCCCAAGAGCGTGATGAGTTGCGCGAAGTGATCTTCGCGCCAATGAAGCGGTGAGGCACCCGAGGGTCCGCGAGGCCGGCGCTTGCCCCACACGTGGCAGGGGTAAGGTCGCAGCGCTGCAGGGCAGTCCACTCGTGGCTGCCTGCGCGCGGGGGTCGCCGATGTCCCGTGAGTCCCCGACGCCGGGCCCCGAAGGCCCACCGGGCGTGCCCGGCGGGTCCCGGCGAACGCCCGACGGCCGGGAACGGTACGCGGCGGTGCTGGACCACCTCAGCGAGGTCGTCTTCCAGACGGACGCGGACGGTCACTGGACGTACCTCAACCGGGCCTGGACCGAGATCACCGGCTTCCCGGTGGAGGACACCCTCGGCGCCCGCTTCCTCGACTTCGTGCACCCCGAGGAGCGCGAGCGGACGCTGCAGCTGTTCGTCGACGTCGTCGCCGGCCATCGGGACCACTGCCACCACGACACCCGCTACCGCACGGCCGACGGCGGTGCCCGCTGGATGGAGCTGCGCGCCACCGTCCTGTACGACGACCAGGGGAGGATCGTCGGCAACGTCGGGACGATCCTCGACATCACCGACCGCCGCGAAGCCGAGGAGCTGCTCGCCGAGCAGTCGGCCGTCCTCGAGCGGGTCGCGCGCGCCGAGCCCCTGAGCGGCACCCTCGGCACCCTCGCGGGGATGATCGCCCGCAGGACCGGCGCCGTCGTGACCATCGACGTCCGTCCGTCCCCCCAGCCGGCCGGGCCTTCGCTGCGCGTGCCCGCCGTGGCTTCCGCCGGCCTCGGCGTGACGGCGTGGCCGGACGGGTCCGTGCACGAGGACCTGCCGGGATCCGCTCCAAGGGACGCCGCCGGCAACGACCCGGCCGTGTCCGCCGAGGTCGCGATCGCGGCTACCGGTGGAGGCCGGCAGCTCGCGTCGATCTCGCTGCGGCGGCCCGACGGCGGTGCGGGCGACCGCGACGAGGCGGCGCTGCTGGACCGCTGCGTGAACTTGGCCGCGATCGCGATCGAGCGCCGGGATGCGGAGCACGCGGCGCAGCACCGCGCCATGCACGACCCGCTCACGGGGCTGCCGAACCGGGCTCTGCTCGCCGACCGGATCGACCAGGCGATCAGCCGCGCCCGTCGCCAGCGGCACCGTGTGGCGCTGCTCCTCCTCGACCTCGACCACTTCAAGATCATCAACGACCGCCTGGGTCACGAGACGGGAGACGCGGTCCTGCGCCAGGTCGCGGTGCGTCTCGACGGGGCGCTGCGCGAGTCCGACACCGTCTGCCGGCTGGGCGGGGACGAGTTCGCGATCGTGCTGGCCGAGCTTGCGGGCGCGGACGAGGCCCGGTTCGTCGCCGACAAGGTGCTCGAGGCCGTGCGCGCCCCCCTGACACTCGAGGGCGTCGACATTCCTCTGGACGCCAGCGTCGGCGTCGCGCTGGTGTCGGCCGACGGGGGCGGCGCCACGGACCTCCTGCGGCAGGCCGACGTCGCGATGTACAGGGCAAAGCGGCTGCGCTCGGGCTACGCCGTCTACGACCGGCGCTTCGACCAGGAGCGCCTCCATCGGATCGGGCTGGCCGGCGAGCTCACGTCCGCCATCGGGCACGACGATCTCCTCGTCCACTACCAGCCGCAGATCGAGCTGGACAGCGGCCTGGTCGTCGGCGTCGAGGCGCTCGTGCGCTGGCGCCACTCGGTGCGGGGCCTCGTCGCGCCGGACGTCTTCGTACCACTCGCCGAGTCGACCGGCTCGATCAAGCCATTGTCCCTGTGGGTCCTGCGCACGGCGTTGGGTGCCATCCATCGGCTGACCGAAGCCGGGGTCGACATTACGGTGGCGGTCAACCTGTCGGCCCACATCCTCCACGATCCGACGCTTCCCGACCTGGTCGACACCCTCCTCGGCGAGGAGGAGGTGGACGGGGCCCGATTGGAGTTGGAGGTCACCGAGAGTGCGGTGATGGCCGACCCCGACGGCGCGGTCCGCGCCATGGGCCGTCTGCAAGAGGCCGGCGTCCGGTTCGCGATCGACGACTTCGGCACCGGGTACTCCTCGCTGTCCTACCTGAAGCGGCTTCCCGTCGGCACGATCAAGATCGACCGCTCGTTCGTCCGCGAGATGGCCAACGACGAACGGGACGCCTCGATCGTGCACTCCGCGATCGAGCTCGCGCACAACCTCGGCATGCGGGTGGTCGCGGAGGGGGTGGAGGGGCAGCGGGTCTACGACATGCTGTCACGGCTCGGTTGCGACTACCTCCAGGGCTTCCACATCGCCCGGCCGATGCCCGACTCGGATCTCGTCGCCTGGATCCGGCGACGGGAGGCCGCCCGCTGACCTACCGGTCCCCGCCGTGCACGGCGCACCAGGCGTCGCGTGCGGAGGCGTCGGTCAGCGGCGGAACGTATCCGGTCTGCGTTCGCAACAGGAGGGCCTTCGCCTCGGCGCTGTCCTCGATCGACTGCGAGACGGCAGCCCGCTCGGCCGGCGTCCGTGCGGCGGCCAGGCGCTCCGCGTTGCGCCAGGCCTCCTCCCGCCAGGCAGCCACGAGTTGGAAGACGGCCGTCTCGTCGAGCGTCGTCCCGCGGACATTGCCGTCATCCGCCGTAGGGTCGAAGCGCCGGGCGATCTCGGCGAGGACCGGCTGGGTGACCCGGACGAGGAACGCATTGACCCGGTCATGGTCCGGCTTGCGGCTGCTCCCGTCGGGGGCCGCCAGGCCAATCGCCGCGAGCACGTGCGGCAGGTCGGAGTTCACGTGCGCGCTCAGCCCCAGCAGGAGGTTCCCCTGCCCCGACACGGCACGCCGGTCGGCGGCGTCGAAGGCCACGCGCCACGCCGCCGGCACGCGGTCCGGGGCCCGGTTCCGGTGCCAGTCGTCGAACGCCCGGAAGTAGTAGGCCGCGAACACGACGTCCTCGTGGTTCACGAAGGCGGTGTCGTCGAAGAAATCCGGGTCGTCGATTGCCCGCCGGTACTCCTCCGTCGTGCGCAGGTAGGTGAGGGCGAACACCGCGCTGTGGTCGCAGCGCCTGGCGAGGGCGTCGAACCGGCGCCGCATCTCCCGGATGACCACGTCGACGCAGCGCAGCTGTCCCGACACGCAGAGGTTCTCCGTGGTCGGCTCGTAGCCGGCCGGCAGCGGAGGGAGGAGATCGGTCCAGGGCACGTGCGCCGGTTCTTCCGAGTCGCTCGTCGCGCGCGCCTGGGGGCCGACCGCCAGCAAGAGGACAACCGACCCGGCGAGAGCGGCCAGCGAACGGGTGCAGAACCGAAGCGTCATGGCGGACTCCGCGCATGCAGGGGGAAGAAGTCGCCGGGAGTATGCCCGCCGGCACACAGCGCATGCACGTTTCGGGAAACTTGCCCTACACCGGGCAAACTGGACACAACAAGGAGGGGCGCCAAGCGCGGCCCGGCACTCTGGACCCTGAGGGGATGGCGCGTGGACGAGGTGGGCCGGCGTGACGGCTGGAGGTGCTGGCTTTGCGAGCAGGGGATGGACCAGACGGCGCAGACGGGCTCCCCGTGGGCGGGGTCCCCGTCGGTCACGTCCTGCCTGGAGCGCACGGCGGCGGCGACGGCCCGGACAACACGAGCGCGTCGATGCGGTGGCCCGGTGGCTCGTCCAGCGCGACGACGTTGCTGTTCGGCGGACCGTGGGACGACGGGTTCCGCCGGCCTCCGGCAGTTCCACGTCCGACAGTGAGCAGGTGGTGCGGCCGAGCGAGCCCGACGGCGCAGACACCGCCGACGGGCCGCGGTACGCGTCACGTCCGCGGTCGCGGCTTTCGCGACGTCGCGTGACTGCCAGGTTGCAGGCGGTGGCACTGTGCCGGATACTAAAGGGTATATTTGGGGCAGGGCCAGTCATCCCGATCCCGGAGCTGAGAGGTCCCGATGACGTCGGCGACAGCAGTGGGAGCGTCTCGTGGAGCGCCCGTGTCCAGCGGCGTGCAGCCGGGCGATGCCGGCCCGGGGACCGGCGGTCTCCGCAGGCCGGAGCGCCGTGCGCCGGCGGCGGGTCGCGAGGTGGACGAGGCGAGACAGACCGACACGCCCGGCGAGGCCGCGGCGGACGGCCGGGGCGAGGGGGAGCCGGCGACCATCCTGGTCGTCGAGGACCAGGAGCCGATCCGCGCCCTGGTGCGGGAGACACTGATCGACCGCGGCTACACCGTCCTGGAGGCGGCCGACGGCGTCGAGGCCCTCGACGTCCACGCCGCCCTGCGCCGCCCGGCCGACCTGGTGATCACCGACGTCGTCATGCCGCAGCTGACGGGCCCCCAGCTCGTCGCGCTCCTCCGCGCGGGCCATCCCGGCCTGCGGGTCCTCTACGTCTCCGGCTACTCCGAGCGCATGGGCATCCCGGCGAGCGAGCCCCACGAGCTGACCGGCTTCCTGGAGAAGCCCTTCGGCGTCGCGGACCTGACCGGCAAGGTGCGGGCCATGCTCGGCGAGCTGGTCGACCCCGAGGCGTGAACCGGCTGCGACGCGACCTCGCGGGCTGAACGCCCGTGGCTCCGGGCGGGATCAGGGCGGGGGTCGACGTCGGCGGCACCTTCACCGACGTCGTCGTCATCGGCGACGGCGGGCTGCCGCGGGCGGTCAAGGTCCCGACGACCCCCGCCGACCAGAGCGAGGCCGTCCAGCGGGGCCTCGCCCTCGCCGCGCCCAATGACCGCGTCGCGCTGGTGGCCCACGGCACCACGACCGCGACCAACGCGGTCCTCGAACGCGACGTGGGCCGCACCGTGCTCGTGACGACCGCCGGGTTCGCCGACGTCCTCACCATCGCCCGGCAGGACCGGCCGGCGCTGTACGACCTGTCGGTGACCCGGCCCGATCCGCTGGTGCCACGGTCGCTGGTCGTGTGCGCCGACGAGCGGACCGGCTGCGACGGCCGGCCCGTGGTCGCGCTGGCCGACGCCGAGGTCCGCCGGGTCGTCGACGCCGTCGCCGCCCTCGAGCCGGACTCCGTCGCGGTCAGCCTGCTCTTCTCGTTCGCCGCCGATGGGCACGAACGCCGGATCGCCGAGGGCCTGCAGGAGCGGCTCAACGTGCCCGTCACCCTGTCCAGCCGCCTCCTGCCCGAGTTCCGGGAGTACGAGCGCGCCTCGACCTGCGTCCTGAACGCGGCCGTCGCTCCGAAGCTCCGGCGCTACCTGTCGGGGCTGCAGGAGCGGCTGCCGGACGTCACGATCACGGTGATGACGTCCGGGGGAGGGACCGCGAGCCTCGGGTACGTGCGCGAGGCCCCGGTCCACACGCTGCTGTCCGGACCGGCCGCCGGGGTGGTGGCGGCCGGTGCCGTCGCGCGGTCGGCGGGCTACGACGACGCCGTGGCCTTCGACATGGGCGGCACCTCGACGGACGTGTGCCTGATCCGGGGAGGACGACCCGAGGTCTCGACGGATGCGGAGATCGGCGGGCTGCCGTTCCGCACCCCCGCGGTCGGCGTCCACACGGTCGGCGCGGGCGGCGGGTCGATCGCGTGGGTCGATGCCGGCGGGGCGCTGCGCGTCGGGCCGCGCTCGGCGGGCGCGCACCCGGGACCCGCCTGCTACGGCCAGGGTGGGACCGCCC
>JACCXR010000379.1 GCA_013696915.1 Euzebyaceae bacterium | reverse complement strand
CGTCGTCGTCGTCCTGGTCGGGTCCCACGGTGCGGCCGTTGGTCACCTGCCAGACCTCGGCGAGGTGCGCGGCTTCGGCGACGGCTTCCGGCACGAACTCGCCGGCGACGACCGCGAGCGCCGGCTTGCCGAGCCGGGTGAGCAGGTCGGCGCGTTCGCGCGCTCGGCGGACGTCGCGCCGGCCGACGGTGAGCGAGGCCTCGACGACCAGGTAGACCGGCTCGCCGTCCCCGCGCCGCCGTCCCACGAAGACCGCATCCGCGAGGCGGATCGCCTGGGCCTCGGGCTCGGAGAGCATGCCCGCGTCGATCGCGTCCTCGACCATGGCGTTGAGCTCGTTGCCGTCCACGATCCGCAGCCGGCGGGCGACGCGGGACAGGTAGGCGGTGCCCTTCTCCCGGTAGCGGCGCTCGAGGTCGTAGCCCTCGAGCTTGCCGAGGCGGTCGTTCATGCCCTTCAGCTCGTCGATCAGGGCGCGCAGGCGATCCTCGGTGAGCCGCTGCGCCGCCGCTAGCTCCTCCATCCGCACGGCCAGCCCGTCGACCCGCTCGGTCAGCCGATCCAGCCGCTGAGTCAGCTGACCGACCCGCTCGGTCAACGCCTGCATCTGCTGCGCCAGCGCATCGACCCGCTCGGTCAGCCGATCCAGCCGCTGAGTCAGCTGATCGACTCGCTCGGTCAACGCCTGCATCTGCTGCGCCAGCGCATCGACCCGCTCGGTCAGCGCTCCGAGCCGCTCCTCGGTGCCGCGCTGCGCCTCAGCGACGCGGACCAGCGCCCCTTCCACATCCGGCGCGTCCCCGACCAGAGCATGACGCAGCGCCGCGCGCTGCTGCGGGTCCTCCTGCAGCAGCCGGATGATCGCGGAGAGGTCGCCGTCCATCACCTCGCAGGGTATCCCCGGTCGCCGAAGCAGGCGAGCGACGCCTGTGGACAGCCGATGGGGGCCGCACCCCTCCCGGGGTTCGAAGGGTAGGCGCCGTTATCGGCGCCTAACCTTCGAACGCTGGGACGTTGGGCGGCGCCTGCTCACTGCCGGGCGAGGGCCCGATGGTAGGACTGGAGGCTGCGGACGCCGACGGCGTTCGCGCGCAGGGCCTCGACGCCCTGGATGGCGGCGAGGATCCCGGACAGCGTCGTGATGCAGGGGACGCCGTGGGAGACCGCCGCCGTGCGGATCGCGTCGCCGTCGGTGCGAGGGCCGCTGCCGCCCATCGGGGTGTTGAGCACCAGGTCGACGTCGCCGGCGACGATGCGGTCGACGACCGTCGCGACGCCCGCCGGGGCCTCGCTCACCTTGGCGACGACCTCCGCGCGGACGCCGGCGCGGCGCAGCGTCTCGGCCGTGCCCTCGGTCGCGAGCACGTCGAAGCCCAGCTCGGCGAGGCGCTTCACGGGGAAGATCATCGCCCGCTTGTCGCGGTTGGCGATCGAGCAGAACACCGTGCCCTTCGTGGGCAGGACCATCTGGCCGGTGCCGGCCTGGGACTTCGCGAACGCGACCCCGAAGTCGGTGTCGATGCCCATGACCTCGCCCGTCGAGCGCATCTCGGGGCCCAGCCGCGTGTCAGCCCCGGGGAATCTGTCGAACGGCAGCACCGCCTCCTTGACGGCGACGTGCGGCAGCGGCGGGCCGGTGACGGCGTCGCGGGCCGGCACCAGCCCCTCCTCGCGCAGCCCGGCGAGCGTCGCCCCGACCATCACGCGGGCGGCGACCTTCGCGAGCGGCACGCCGGTCGCCTTGGAGATGAACGGGACCGTCCGCGAGGCGCGGGGGTTGGCCTCGATCACGCTGATCAGATCGTCGCGGACCGCGTACTGGATGTTGATGAGCCCGCGCGTCCCCAGCGCGGCGGCGATCGCCTCGGTGTACTCGCGGAGCTGGCGGAGCTGCGCGCGGCCCAGCGTGTAGGGCGGGATGACGCACGCCGAGTCCCCGGAGTGGATGCCCGCCTCCTCGATGTGCTCGAGCACCCCGCCGACGAACAGCTCGCGCCCGTCGTAGACGGCATCGACGTCGACCTCGACCGCGCGTTCGAGGAAGCGGTCGACGAGCACGGCGCCCTCACCCGCGTTGCGGTCGAGCCACGCGCGCATCCGCTCGGCGGTGTAGACGATCTCCATCGCGCGCCCGCCCAGGACGTAGCTCGGCCGGACGAGCACGGGGAAGCCGATCCGGGCGGCCACGGCGAGCGCCTCGTCGAGCGACCGGGCGATGCCGCCCGGCGGCTGCGCGATGCCGAGCCCGTCGAGGACAGCGCAGAAGCGGCCCCGGTCCTCGGCGAGGTCGATGGCCGCCGGCGGCGTGCCGAGGATCGGCACGCCGTTCGCCTCGAGGTCGCGGGCCAGCCGCAGCGGCGTCTGGCCGCCGAGCTGGACGAGCACCCCGAGCGGGGCGCCGCCCGCGGCGGTCTCCGCCTCCCACACCGCCAGGACGTCCTCGAGCGTCAGCGGCTCGAAGTACAGCCGGTCGGCGGTGTCGTAGTCGGTCGACACCGTCTCGGGGTTGCAGTTCACCATCACGGTCTCGTAGCCGGCGTCGCGCAGGGCGTACACGGCGTGGACGCAGCAGTAGTCGAACTCGATGCCCTGCCCGATGCGGTTCGGTCCCGACCCGAGGATCACGACCTTCTCGCGGTCCGACGGCCGGACCTCGGTCTCCTCCTCGTAGGTGGAGTAGTGGTAGGGGGTGTCGGCGGCGAACTCGGCGGCGCAGGTGTCGACGGTCTTGAACACCGGCGTGACGCCGCGCCGGCCACGGTGGCGGCGGACGGCGACCTCGTCGGCGCCGAGGAGCACGGCGAGGGTCGCGTCCGAGAAGCCGGCGCGCTTCGCCCGGCGCAGCAGCCGGTCGTCGGCGTTCGCGAGCGTCTCGCAGGCCCGCAGCGCCCGGCGCAGCTCCACGACCTGCAGGAGCTGGTCGACGAACCAGGGGTCGTACCCGGTGAGGCGCGCGACCCGCGCGGGTTCCCAGCCGCGCGTGAGGGCGGCGTCGGCGTCGGACAGGCGGTGGTCGGTCGGGGTGACGAGCAGCTGGGCGAGCTCCTCGTCGTCGGTCGCCGCGGTCCGGCCGAGGAGGCCGCCGTCGCCGGCCTCGAGCGACCGCAGGGCCTTGCCGAGCGACTCGGTGAACGTCCGGCCGATCGCCATGACCTCGCCGACACTGCGCATCCGGGTCCCGAGCTCGTGGTCGGCGCCGGGGAACTTCTCGAACGCGAAGCGCGGGATCTTGGTGACGACGTAGTCGATCGACGGCTCGAATGCGGCGAGCGTCTGCGCGGTGATGTCGTTGGGGATCTCGTCGAGGGTGTAGCCGACGGCGAGCAGCGCGGCGATCTTCGCGATCGGGAAGCCGGTCGCCTTCGACGCGAGCGCGCTGGAGCGGGACACCCGCGGGTTCATCTCGACGACGGTCATGCGGCCGCCGGCCGGGTCGACGGCGAACTGGACGTTCGCGCCGCCGGTGGCGACGCCGATCTTGCGCAGCACCGCGAAGGCGGCGTCGCGCATGGTCTGGAACTCGACGTCGGAGAGGGTCTGGGCGGGCGCCACGGTGATCGAGTCGCCGGTGTGGACGCCCATCGCGTCGAGGTTCTCCATGGTGCAGACGACGACGCAGTTGTCCCTGGCGTCGCGCATGACCTCGAGCTCGAACTCCTTCCAGCCGAGCAGCGACTCGTCGAGCTGGATCTCGCCGATCGGGCTCGCCGTCAGGCCCTCGCGCACGGCACGCTCGAAGGTGTCGCGGTCACGGACGATGCCGCTGCCCGCGCCGCCCAGCGTGAAGCTCGACCGCACGAGCAGCGGGAAGCCGGAGCGGTCCGCGAACGCCCGCGCCTCGGCGACGGTCGTCGCGCGCGCCGAGGCGGCGGTGTCGAGGCCGATCTCGTCCATGGCGCGCGAGAAGGCGGTGCGGTCCTCGGCCATGCGGATCGAGTCGACCCCGGCGCCGATCAGTTCGACGCCGTACGTGTCGAGCACACCGGCCTCGTGCAGCTCGACGGCGACGTTGAGCGCGGTCTGGCCGCCGAGGGTCGGCAGCAGCGCGTCGGGGCGCTCCCGCTGGACGACCTTCGCGACGACGTCGGCGGTGAGCGGCTCGACATAGGTCGCGTCGGCGAACTCGGGGTCGGTCATGATCGTCGCCGGGTTGGAGTTCACGAGGATGACCCGCAACCCCTCCTCCCGCAGCACGCGGCAGGCCTGGGTGCCGGAGTAGTCGAACTCGCAGGCCTGGCCGATGATGATCGGTCCCGAGCCGATCACGAGGACGGACTTGATGTCGTCGCGCTTGGGCATGCTCAGGCCGTCCCTTCCATGAGGTTGAT
>JACCXR010000368.1 GCA_013696915.1 Euzebyaceae bacterium | reverse complement strand
TCGCGCTCGATCCGGACGAGATGGCCTTCGGGATCGCCGCGGAGGCCGCGACGACAGGCCAGCGCATCCCGACGGGCATCCGCCGCGTCGGTGCCGACCGGAGCCGCACCCGGTCCGGTGACGGGCGCGGCGGCGTCTCGGTGGACGTCGCGGTCATCGACACCGGCATCGACCGCGACCACCCCGACCTCAACGTCGTCGGCGGCGTCAACTGCGTCGGCCGGGGCTCGAACTACGACGACGGCAACGGGCACGGCACCCACGTGGCGGGGACGATCGCTGCACGCGACAACGGCAGGGGCGTCGTCGGGGTGGCGCCCGGCGCGCGGCTGCACGCTGTGCGGGTGCTCGACAGCCAGGGCAACGGCAGCTTCTCGAGCATCATCTGCGGCGTCGACTGGGTCACCGCGCGCGCCGGCGTCATCGAGGTGGCGAACATGAGCCTCGCCGGGTTCGCTCCGACGGGACATTGCCGGGACGGCGGGCTCCACGAGGCGGTCTGCGACTCCGTGAAGGCCGGGGTCACATACGTCGTCGCCGCCGGCAACCAGCGCGTGAACGCCTCCCGCGTCGTGCCGGCGTCCTACGACCAGGTGATCACCGTCTCCGGGCTGGCCGACTTCGACGGCCGGTCGGGCGGGCGCGCCCGCCCGACGTGCTCCTACGACCGCGACGACACCTTCGCCGACTTCTCGAACTACGGCGCGGACGTGGACGTCGTCGCCCCGGGCGTCTGCATCCTGTCCACGTACCGCGGCGGCGGGTACCAGACGATGAGCGGCACGTCCATGGCGAGCCCCCACGTCGCCGGCGCGGCCGCGCTCTACCGGGCACGCAACCGCGGCGCGACGCCGCAGCGCGTCCAGGCTGCACTGACCGGCGCCGGCAGCAGCTCATGGACCAGCTCCGACGACGGCGACCGCACCAAGGAGCCGCTGCTCGACGTCAGCGGCATGTAGCTGGAGCCGTTCGCCCCGCAGGGCGAATGGCGGTACGCCGGCGGACGCAGGTCAGCCGAGGGCCGTGATCCGGCCCTCGCCGCCCCCGGGGTACTCGGCGCCGGTGATCTCGCCGCCGAGCTCGTCGGCGATGTAGTCCTCGAGCGCCTGCTGGTAGGCGACGCCGACGGTGGTGAACTCCTCGTCCGGCGGCGGGTAGTTGTCGCCCCCACGGGCGAGGAAGTCGCTCATCACCAGCGTCACGGTCGGGGCTCCGGCCACCGGCTCGCCGTCGGAGACGATGACGGTGCCGTCGTCGAGGGTCACGGACCTGACCCGGTCGCCCTCCACGGAGATCGGCCCCTCCTCGCTCGCGCGCTCCTGGCCGGGCTGGCTGAGGTCGAGCTCGACGGACATGCCGCCGATCTGGGCGAAGCGGCCGTCGTCGGACGGCAGCTGCGAGTAGCCGTTCTCCAGCGCCAGCTTCAGCTCGGCCGCCGACACCTCGGGGAAGGCGCCGACGAAGTTCGGGAACGGCGCGATGTCGAAGGTCGTCAGCTGCGTGATCGGTCCGGCCGGGATGACCGTGCTGTTGCGGATCCCGCCGCCGTTTTGGATGGCGACGTACGACCCGTCAGGGTCGAGGCCGAACTCGTCGGCGCGGTCGCGGACCGCCGCGATCTGGGAATCCGCGACGAGGTTGCCGAGGTTGGTCTCCATCAGCCGGATGTTCGGCCGGGACCCGTCGAGATCGACCGCGCTCGTCCCGATCACCGTCGCCTCCAGGTCGGCGACGGAGTCGAGCACCGGCTCGACGACGTTCTCGCGCACGAAGGCGTCGCCCTCGACCGCGTCCGGCAGGTCGCCACCGGCCACGCGCACCGGCCGGGAGCGGGGATCCACCGAAGACGGGCGTGGGGCCAGGGCGAGCGCGGTCCCGCTCTCCACGAAGCGGGTGACGAGCCGGCCGACGTACTTGTAGTCGCCGGCGGTCGTCACGACCGGCACCTCGACGCCGTCGCCGCTCTCGACGAACATCGGGTAGGAGCCGAAGACGTTCATCTCGTCGCCGGGGACGAGCAGCTCGCCGGGTGCGGCGAGGACCTCGTCGCCGCCGCCGGCCACCACGATGTCGACGCCGGACAGCTCGGGCACGAGCGCGAGCTCCTCGTCGATGTCCTGGAGGTGGCTGATGAGGACGATGACGTCCGCACCCTGCGTCTCGAGGCTCTCCACCTGCTCGGCCACCGCCCCGACGAGGTCGGGGTCGACCTCGACGTCGCGCGGCGAGGAGATCGCCCGCAGCGACGGTGTCGTGAGCCCGATGACCCCGATCTGGCGGTCGCCCGAGTCGACCAGGGTGCTCGGGACGATGCGGCCGGCGTCCTCGAGCGCGTCGAGTTCCGGCTCGGCCGACACGTCGAGGTTCGCCGACACGAACACGGCGCCGGACTCGGTGAAGCCCTCGATGAAGTCGGCGGTCACGTCCGGGGTGAAGTCGAAGTCGTGGTTGCCGAGCGCGAGCGCGTCGTACTCCAGGTAGTCCAGGGCGATCGAGTCGTAGAATGGCACGCCCTTCTCCAGGCTCGCCGAGAAGGGGGGACCGGCGAGGAAGTTGTCGCCGGAGGTGACGGTCAGCACGCCGCGCTCGCCGCAGTTGTCGTCCGCGAGGCCGGTGGCAGCCGCCTCCCGCTCGTTCTGCAGCACCGTCGCGAACCGGTCGATGCCGCCGAAGTCCTCCAGCCCCTCGCCGGCGTCGACGAGCCGCGACTCGCCGTCGTTGTTGTGGAGCACGGTGAGGCAGAAGTCCGCCTCCTCCAGCTCGACCGGCAGGATGTTCTCGAGCTGCGCGAACATCTGCGCGCCGATCGCCGCCTCCCCGCCGAGCAGGTTGATGCGGGTCAGCAGCTCGCGGTCGGCGAGCAGGCGCACCGCCGGCTCCTGCGATGCCAGCAGGTCCTGGCCGTCCACGAGCAGCAGCGTCTGGCCGAGCGCCGCGACGGCGGGGCCGGCGGCGAGCGCGTCCGGGAAGTTCCGACCGGTCGCCAGCCAGCGGACGGACGGGTCCATGCCGCGTGTGACAGCCTCGTCGTACACCTCGGCGCTGGTGGCGTAGCGGTCCGCGCCCGACAGCCGCCGGACGGTGACCGTCTCGCTCTCGAACTCGGCGACGACCTCGTCGGACACGGCCGCCGTCCCGCCGACGACGATGATCTCGGACGCGCCCAGCTCGTCGATCGACCTGCGGGTGGGCCCGGGCATCGCGTCCTGCAGCGTCAGGAGGATCGGCGCCTGCAGGAAGGCCGCGTACGGCGCCGCCGACACCGCGTCGGGCCAGCCGCGCGCCGGGTCGGCGTTGTCGCCCTCGACGAGGAACACCGTGGGCGTGGTGGTCTCGGCCGGGGTCGCCAGCAACCCGTCGGCGATGGAGTACGCCGTCTCGAACCGGTTAGCCCCGAATCGGCGTTCGGTCGTCACCTGAGCATCCGCGAGCCCTTGCTGCACCGCGTCGCTCAGCGCGACCCGGCCGCCGAGCAGAACGACGTGGTCGGCGCCCAGCCGCTGGATCTCCTCCAGCACGCCGTCGCTCAGCCGGTCGCTGCTGGTCAGCAGGAGCGGGGCGCCGCGCATGGCCGCCAACGGCGCACCGGCCAGGGCGTCGGCGTAGACGTCGGCGCGCGCGAGGACGACCTCCTCCGCAGACTCGAAGGCGTCACGCGAGACCGCGATGGCGGTCTCGACCCGGCCCGGTCCGGCGAGCCGCTCGACGGCGACCTCCCCGATCTCGCCGACCGGCTCCGCCTGCGCGGCGGCCGTCGGCAGGACGCTCAGCGCCAGTGCGAGCGCCGTCAGCATGACGAGGCGCGCGGTTGGCTTCGCGGTCGACGCGGCGGGGGTCATCAACAGGTCCGATCATCAGCGTTCAGCGAGCGCAGAACGTAGCGCACGGCTGTGACACTCAGCGGTTTTCCTGCCGCGGCAGCCACACCTCCGTGCCGATCAGCTGGACCGCCGCCGCGACCGGGACCGCGAGGAGGGCGCCGACGACCCCGAACAGCGCAGCCCCGATGAGGGCCGCGGTGATCGTCACGGCGGGGGAGACGTCGACCGTGCGCTCCATCACCCGCGGCACGAGCACGAAGTTCTCGAACTGCTGGTAGACGACGAAGAACACGATCGCCGCGATGCCGACCGGCACCGACACGGTGAACGCCACCGCGATCGAGACGATGGCCCCGATGGTCGCGCCGACCAGGGGGATGAGGTCGGTCAGGGCGACGAAGATGGCCAGCGCCGCGGCGTACGGAACACCCGTGACGCCGAAGAACGCGAGCGACGCGATCCCGGCGACGACGGACGTGGCGACGTTGCCGAGGACGTAGCCGCCGATGCGCGCGAGGATCTCGTCGGCGAGCAGGCTCACCCGCGCCCGCCTGCTGCGCGGCACCAGCTGGTAGGCCGCGCGCTTGACCCCCGGATAGCTCACCAGGAAGTACAGCGTCAGCACCAGGACGGTGAGGGTGGCGAAGACGGCGCTCAGCAGGCCTCTCGCGAACCCGAGCATGCCCCGGTAGGCGCCCTGGTCGATGAGGGCGTCCCCCGAGTTGAGCGCGTCGAGCCGGCCGACGACGTCAAGCCGGTCGTCGATCTGGCGGAACGTGTCGCTCGTCTCGCGCAGTTCGCGGGCGTAGCTCGGCGCCTGCTCCCGCAACGCGTTGCCCTGGCGCACGAGTGGCGGCACGGCCGTCACGAAGAAGCCCGTGACCCCCAGCAGGAACGTCGCGGCCACCATGGTCACCGCCCACGACCGCGGCAGTCCCCGCCGCCTCAGCGACTCGACCGCCGGGTCGAGCCCGGTGGCGAGGAACAGCGCGACGACCAGCAGTACGAGGATCTCGGCGACGAGCACGAGCGTGTACGCCAGCGCTGCGGCGAGCAGCACCCCGAGCGCCGCGTGGAAGCCGATCCGCAGGGGCGAGCGTTCCGACAGCGGCTTGCCCGGGCGTCCGAAGGGCAGCTCCTCCGTGGCGCCGGCCTGCAGGCCGCGGATCGCGGCATCGAGCTCCGGGTCGTGCGGGTCCACCCCCAGCTCCGAGAGCAACTGCAGCTCGCGCTCGCGCGCCGCGGCGCCGTCCGCGGGCGCCGCCGCCGGGACGGCGTGTTCCGCGGCGTCGTCCCTGGGCGCCGCCGCCGGGACGGCGTGTTCCGCGGCGTCGTCCCTGGG
>JACCXR010000354.1 GCA_013696915.1 Euzebyaceae bacterium | reverse complement strand
CCGCCGTGACGGCCATGGCGACGAGCCACCCTCCTGCCAGCAGCACGCCGAGTGCCGGCGCCATCGCCACGCCGGCGGCGAGCCCCAGCGCCAGAAGGGCCGCCGCTCGCCAGGCGCTGCCCGGGGCCGTACTCCGGTCGCCGGCGCGGAAGGTAACGAGCACCAGCCCCGGCAGGAGCGCGCCGACCACGAGGATCCCGTAGCGCCCCTGCGCCAGCGCACCGAGCAGCACCGGCGACAGCGCGTACAGCGTCGCCCCGAGTGCACGCGGGGCCCGGCGGGACGTCACCAGCCGGCCGGCGCGCAGGGCGAGCATCCAGGCGAGCGGCAGCATCCCGAACACGAGCAGCCGCTGCGCCAGCCAGGCGCTGCCGAGCCCGGCGAAGCTGGCGAGCCCGAGCAGGGCCTGCGCGGGCGAGGCGAAGCTCCCCGACCCGAGCGGCTCGCCGTTCCAGGGGCTGGCGTAGCGGCGCAGGAACTCCCGGGCCGTCTCGGGCCACGCGCCGATCTCGCCGCCGACGATCGGCCCGGGACCCAGGAGGGGCACCAGCCCGGCCACGTAGAGCACGCCGAGCACCGCGCCGGCGCACGCCGCCGGGTGATCGCGGAGGAAGCGGCGGGCGGCCCGATCGGCGAGCGGGTCGAACTCGGGATCGAGCGCGTCGAGTTCGGCGTCGTCGATCAGGGCGCGCGTGTCACCGCCGGCCAGCCAGCCCGCCATGGCGTCGGCGTAGGACCGCAGGCGGGGCAGGCCCGGCGCGAACAGCCGCGCCAGCTCGCCGTCCGAGACGCGGCGCCGGCGCTGGACGAGCCGGCGGCGGCGCAGCGTCCGCGGCAGCTGGCCCAGGTTCCACGCGTAGGCGCGGACGACCGCGGCCGCGTCGGCGAAGCGACGGGTCCCCAGGAAGCCGACGACCTTGGCGACCGCGAGCAGCAGCACGACCGGCAGGACCCAGGCGAGCCGCGAGCCGCTGTAGTTCTTGAGCAGCGCCGCGGTCGTGTGGCGCTCCGCCAGGTAGCGCGCCTCGCCGGCGCGGTGGGCGAGCGGTGGGCGCGGCAGCCGGCTGCTCGCGGCGATGTGGTAGCCGACGGCGTCTGGGACCACCTCGACGCGGCTGCCGGCCAACCAGGCCCGCCAGCAGAGATCGAGGTCGTCGCGGAAGGCGGGGAACCGGGCGTCGAAGCCGCCCAGGCCGCGGAGCAGCTCCCGGCGGAGCATCATGCCGGCCGTCGAGACGTAGAGCACGTCGCGCTGCCGGTCGTGCTGCCCCTGGTCGAGCTCGCCGGGCTCGAGCTGCGACTCGGCGCGCCCGAACCGGTCGGCCGTCATCCCGACCTCCTGCAGGACGTAGTCCGCGCTCCATTCGCGCAGCTTCGGACCGACGATCCCGAGCGTCGGATCGGTGACCATGGCGCGGACGAGACGGCCGATCGCGTCCGGGGCGAGGACGAGGTCGTCGTGGAGCAGCAGGAGCAGGTCCGCACCCGCCACCGCCCGATGCTGCAGCGCGGCGGCGACCGCCCGCCCGAACCCGACGTTGCGCGGGAGCGTGATGAGCCGGTCTGCGGGGATGCGGCGCGCGAGGAGTTCGGCGCTGCCGTCCCGGCTGGCGTTGTCGACCACCACCAGGTCGAGCTGCCGGTAGCGCTGCGCCGCGATGGTCGCGAGCACGCTGCTCAGCCACTCCTCGCCGTTGTGCACGACGAGGAGCGCCGCGACGCGCGGACGTGACGCCGGTCGGGACTCAGCTTGCGTGGATGACATCGGCGGCTGCACTCGCCTCGCTTCGTGCGTGGCCTGGTGTGCACGCGGCCCATGCCGGGCCGGGAAGGGGCCGAGCAGCGATGCTAGCCCGCCGGCGCGGCCGCAAGCGAGGCACGGCCGTGGTCAGGAGGCCCGGCGCTTGAGGCGGCGCCGCTCGCGTTCGCTCATACCCCCCCAGATCCCGAAGTGCTCGTCGTTCTCCAGCGCGTACTCGAGGCATTCCGCGCGCACCTCGCAGAGCGCGCAGATGCGCTTGGCCTCCCTGGTGGAGCCTCCCTTCTCGGGGAAGAAGGTGTCGGGCTCGGCCTGCAGACACTTCGCCTGCTTCGCCCACGGCAGCGACTCGAGAAGGACCATGCCGTGCCTCCCCACATCGGTGGAATTACCCGATTGTGATTCTTGCGCTTCGCAGGCCGCGTCGTCAAGCCCGGATCGGCGGCGGCTGTGGATCTCACCGCTCGGCGGACCTCCGCGTCCGGCGGTGACGCACCCCGGCCGCGCCCGCGGCTAGGGCTTCGGGGCGCCGGCGTCCGGCCGGACCCGCCGCCACCAGGTCCCCACCCAGGCGGCGTAGTCAAAGGAGCCGAACCAGCGCTCGACCACCTGCGCGGGGTCGACGCTGGCGGCGGCGTGGATCAGGCGGCGCTTGGCGAGCATCGCCGGGACCAGCCGCAGCGCGCCGAACGACCGCAGGAAGGCGCTCGGCACCGTTGCCGCCAGCTCGCCGGACTTCAACGCGGTCGTCAGCGCGACGCCGGGGGCCGCACGGGCGAGCGCGCCGGCGTCGTCGTTCTTCAGGACGACGAGGAAGCGGTTGGCGTAGTTGAGCCGCTCGACGACCGCGCTGCGCCGCGGGCCGGCCCCCCCGCGCTCGTGCCACGCGCGCGCCTGTGGCGTGTACCAGGTCTCCCAGCCGCGCAGCTTCAGCCGCCAGTCGAGGTCGACGTCCTCCCAGAAGGCGAAGAGGTCCTCGTCGAAGACCTCGCCGCCGGTGGCGACGTCGCCGAGGGCGGCGACCCGGTAGAGCGCGACGGCGCCGGAGACCCCGAAGACCTCGTCGGCGGCCTCGAACTGGCCGCCGTCGGGCTGTCCCTCGCCCCGGTTGCGGAACAGGCGGGTCCGGAACGCGACGTGGCCGGTCGTGTCGAGGATCCGCTCGCCGGCCGGGCCAGGCGCCGTGCGCCACAGCTTGCCCTGCACCGCGGCGCGCCGGTCCCCCTCCATGAGGCAGCGGGCCGCCGCCGCGACGTAGCCGGGGTCGAGCGCGACATCGGGGTTGCAGACCAAGAACGCGTCGCTGCCGGCCGCCCCGGCGAGCGCGAGCCCCTGGTTCGCGGCGCCCGCGAACCCGCGGTTCGCGGCGTTCGCGACCAGCCTGACGTCCGGGAAGCGTCGCACGACGTCGGCGGAGCCGTCGCGGCTGGCGTTGTCGACCACGACGATCTCGAGGTCGGGGTGGGTCTGGCCGAGCAGGCTCGACAGCGCCCCCGGGAGGTGCGCGGCCGTGTTCCAGTTGACCACGCAGGCGGTGATCCTCACCCCTGAGGCTGCCGCTGGTCGTGCCCGGCCCGGGGTCGGGCGGGGTGGAATCGCGGCCCGCCCTCCGACATCGGCGGCGGTTCGCTCTCCGGGGGCCAGACCCCCTCGGGGTTGTCGAGGGTGATCCGGACGCCGAGCGGCGCGATGCCGGCGTCGTGTTCCTCGGCCCGCACCACGATCTTCGCGGCGTCGCGGCGGACGTCGTGGACGACGTCGGTCTCCGCGTTGCCGAGCAGGACGTCGATCAGGTAGGTGCCCGTCAGGACGTTCAGCTCGAACTCGAACGAGGCACGCAGGCTCTCTCCCGGCGGCGGCGGGGCGACGTAGGTCACCCGCCAGGACGTCCGCGTCTCGTAGACCGCCGAGGGCAGGTCGGGCCGCCGCAGCACCATCCCGACCGTCAGGCCTCCCCGGCCGACGAGGTCGTCGACCGCGCGCACGTCCACGTCGAGCCTGGCCTTCGCCCCGCTCGGCACGGGCCCGGCCGGGTCGTGTCCCGGCACGGTGAGGACGGCGTCGGCGACGCGCGCCCGGCCATCGCCGTCGGGATCGGTCTCGACCGCCTCGACGGCGGCGGGCTCGCTCGCGCCGCCCGCCAGCCGGCGGCGGTAGGAGGTCAGCGCCTGCTCGGTGGGCCCGTCGAAGATCACCTGGCCGTGCTCGAGGACGACGACGCGATCGCACAGCGACTCGACGGCCTCGAGGGCGTGGCTCACGAGCACGACCGTCTTGCCGCGCTCGGAGAACGACCGCATCCGCGCGAGGGACTTCTCCTGGAATCCCGCGTCGCCGACCGACAGCACCTCGTCGACCAGCAGGATGTCCGGGTCGACGTGGACGGCGATCGCGAACCCGAGCCGCACGTACATGCCCGACGAGTAGTTGCGGACCGGGGTGTCGATGAAGTCGCGGACACCGGCGAAGTCCACGATCGAGTCGAACGACGCGGCGATCTCCCGGCGCGTGAGCCCGAGGATCGACCCGTTCAGGTAGACGTTCTCGCGGCCGGAGAGGTCCGGCTGGAAGCCTGCGCCGAGCTCCAGCAGGGTCGCGACCCGGCCGCCCAGCGTCACCGTCCCGCGGTCGGCGGGCAGGATGCGCGCCATGCACTTCAGCAGCGTCGACTTGCCAGAGCCGTTGTGGCCGACGAGCCCGACGCTCTCGCCGTGGCGGATGGTCAGCGACACGCCGTTGAGCGCGTGGAACTCGGTGAAGTCGGCGCGCCGGAAGCGGTACAGCCGCTCCTTCAGGCCCGGCGGGCGCTCCTTGTAGATCCGGAAGATCTCGTGGAGGTCCTCCACGACGATGGCGGGCGCGTCGTCGGCCTCGGCCATCGCCTACACCTCCTTCGCGAAGGTGACCGCGAGGCGGTTGAACAGCCAGTAGCCGACCGCGAGCGCTCCGACCGCCCACGCGCCGCAGACGAGCCAGGACTCGAGCGGCGGCCACGCCGGCGGCGGGTTGAGGCCCTCCCGGGCGGGGGTGCCGTAGAGCATCCGCCGGAAGAGCTCGACGAACCACGTCATCGGGTTGGCCCGGATCAGGGGGAGGAACTGCGGGGCGTTGTCCTCGACGAAGAACAGCGCGTAGATGATCGGCGTGGCGTAGAACCACCCGAGGAACAGCACCTGGGTGAGCTCCTGGAGGTCGCGGAAGCCGACGTTCGCGGCCGCGAAGATCATCGAGACGCCGGCGGTGAAGGCGGTGAGCAGGACGAGCCCGATGAGCACGGCGGGCACCAGTTCCGGGTGGAAGCCGCGGTAGTAGATGATCAGCGGGGAGGTCGCGACCAGCGCGAGCAGGAAGTGCACCCCCTGGCTGAGGACGAGCGACAGGGGCAGCACCTCCCGCGGGAAGTAGACCTTCCGGATCAGCGGGCCGTTCGCGACGATCGCCCCCACCGAGGAGTTCACGCTGTTCGAGAAGAACTGCCACACCAGGTAGCCGGACAGGAAGAAGGTCGCGAAGTTGCCGTCCCCGAGCTCGATCCGGAGGAACGTGGCGAACACGACCGTGAAGATCGCGGTCATCAGCAGGGGGGTGATGAGCGACCACAGGAAGCCGAGCGCGGAGCCCTTGTAGCGGACCTTCAGCTCTTTGCCGACGAGGTTGCGAAGGAGCTCGCGGGACACCCACAGGTCACCCAGCCGCTCGGGCGTGGCTACCATGACCGCCGAGTATAGGGACGCGGTCTCGGCTCAGGGTGCTCTCAGGCGGATCTCCGGGTCATCCCGGATGAGCTGCGGGCGGCCGGCGGCGACGGTGGGAGGGTCGCATCCACCCCCTCCGAGGGAGCCTCCCGTGACCGCCGCCGAGATCGACCGGCTGACCCCGCCGGACCGCAACCGCTACGCCGACCTGTTGCGGCTGGCCGCCATCGTCGTCGTCGTCGCGGGCCACTGGCTGATGGCCGTGCTCTTGGTCCGCGACGGGCGTCTGTCCGGGGCCCACCTGCTGACCGAGGTCCCTGCGACGCAGTGGCTGACCTGGGTGTTCCAGGTGATGCCGCTGTTCTTCTTCGTCGGCGGGTACGCGAACGCGACGGCGTGGTCCTCGGCGGAGGGGCGCGGGACCCGCTACGCCGACTGGGTCCGCGGCCGGGCGCACCGGCTGCTGTCCCCGGTCGTGCCGCTGCTGGCCGCGTGGGTGCCGCTGTCCGCGCTGCTCGCGGCGGCGGGCGCGCCGCCGGACCTGCTGCGCATGGCGACCCAGGTCGTCATCGTGCCGACGTGGTTCCTGGCCGCCTACCTCGTGGTCGTGGCGGCCGCTCCCCTGACGCTGGCCGCGCACCGGCGCTTCGGCCCGGGGGCCTTCGGTGCCCTGGCGGCGGGGGCCGCCGTCGTCGACGGACTGCACCGCGTCGGCGTCCCGCTGGTCGGCTGGGCCAACTTCGTGCTCGTGTGGGCCGCGGTCCACCAGCTCGGCTACCTGTGGCGCGACGGCCGGCTGCCACGCGGAGCGGCTCGCGGCCTGGGCCTCGCCGCGGCCGGGTTCGCCGGCCTGGCACTGCTGACCGGCCCGCTCGGCTACGCCGTCAGCATGGTGGGCGTGGACGGGGCCGCGCGGTCGAACAACTCCCCGCCGACGATCGTGCTCGTGGCGCTCGGCGTGGCCCAGGTCGGTCTGGTCGTCGCGGCGCGGACGCCGGTGGAGGCGCTGCTGCGGCGCCCGCGGATCTGGGCGGCGGTCGTGGTCGCCGGCTCCCGCGCGATGACGGTCTACCTCTGGCACCTCAGCGCGCTGGTCGCGGTCACCGGGACCCTCCACGCGACCGGCCTGTGGTCCTTCACCGCAGACGTGGACCGGACGTGGTGGACCACCCGGCCACTGTGGTTCGCGCTGCTCGCCGCCGCGCTCGCCGGCCTGGTCGCGCTGTTCGGCCGCTTCGAGACCGCGCCGGCGCCGCCCATCGCCCGCACGGTCGGGGCGGCGACGGCGCTCCAGCTCGCCGCAGGCGTCGCGGCCACCTCGGCCGGCCTGGGGCTACTCGCGGTCGGCGGCCTGCACACCGCATCCGTTCCGTTCGGGATCCCCGTGTTCCCGCTGGCCCTGCTTCTCGCCGGCCTGACAGCGCTCGGCGTCGTCGGTGGGGCGG
>JACCXR010000347.1 GCA_013696915.1 Euzebyaceae bacterium | reverse complement strand
CGCGTCCACGCCATCGGTGGCCAACTCTCCGTGGGTCCCCGCGAGGACGGCGACTTCCGGGTCCAGGCCACGCTGCCGGTCACGGAGCCGGCCGAGTGAGCCCCGACCCGTCGCGCCGGATCCGTGTAATGCTGGTCGACGACCAGTCCCTGTTGCGCGCAGGCTTCCGGCTCGTGTTGGAGCAAGACACGGACCTCGAGGTCGTCGCGGAGGCAGCCGACGGTTCGCAGGCGGTCAGCACTGCACGTCGCTATCGGCCCGACGTGATCCTCATGGACATCCGCATCGTGGTGCTCACCACCTTCGAGATCGACGACTACATCACCGACGCGCTCAGGCGGGTGCCAGCGGGTTCCTGCTCAAGCAGATCGAGCCGGAGGAGCTCCGCCGCGCCGTGCACACCGTCGCAGACGGGGACGCGCTCCTGTCGCCGAGCGTGACCCGGCGGGTCCTCGCCGACCTGCGGTCCCGCGGCGACAGGCGCCCCAAAGACCCCGAACGCCTCGGCGTCCTCACCGCCCGGGACGCGAAGTGCTGGCACTGGTCGGCAGAGGCCACAACAACACCGAGATCGGCAGCGAGCTGTTCATGAGCCCCGCAACCGCCAAGACCCACGTGAGCCGAGCGATGACCAAGCTGCATGCTCGTGACCGCGCGCAGCTGGTGGTCATCGCCCACAAACCGGCCTGGTCGAGCCGGGCTGACGGCGACGAAGGAGCATCCTCGATTCCCGGATCAGCATCCCATGGCGGTCGCTGCGCGACCGCCACCAGCGAGGTCATGAGAATCGCCTCGGACGAGCCTCGGCGATTCACGTGTCAGGTTGCGGGCCATCGGCGCGCCCATGATCCCGGTCCCCAGGACCGCCGCCGTCGCTGCACTCGTCGCCCCGGCCTGCCCGCGGCCGCGCCGGCCGAAACCGTCACGTCGGCGGGACGAAGCCGGCGTCCCCGGAGGCCGGCGGGGCGCCGGGGCGGCCGGGACCGGCCGGGACCGTGGCCGCCGTCCACCCCGGCCCCTCGCCGCGCCGCTGGTAGCGCGCCGCGACGCACGTGAGGAAGACCTCCGGGGTGACGCCGGGCGGGGGGGAGTGGCGCATGCGGTCGGCGAGCGGTGCAGCGACCCGCGCGGCCAGGTCCGCGCGCACGCGCGGCGCGAGCTGGGGGGCGCGCAGGAGGAACGAGCGCACGGTCGCGTAGTCGCCGGCCCGGAGCCCCGAGACGTCGAGGGTGCCGGCGTAGGCCTCGGCGCCGGGCGGCATGGCGAAGCGGACCGCGGCCGGAGCGCCGGCCCCGGTCCGCTCGCGGACGACCAGCGTGCCGGCGACGAGGTCGCCGAGTCGCTGGTGCCGTGGGGTCAGCAGGGCGCTGAGCAGGGCCGCCACGCCACTGGTGGCGTAGAAGTCCACGATCGTGAGCGCCGCGCGGACCGCTGCGTGGCGGAAGCCGATCGGCGCGCCCTCGACGGTCACGACCCGCAGCCCCATCGCGGCCTTTCCCAGCGTCCGACCGCGCCAGGCGGTCTCCATGACGACCGGGTAGCCCCAGAAGACGGCGAAGATCAGCAGCAGCACCAGCGTGACCCCGACCCAGTCGGGAACGCCGAGGCCGGCGCCGGCGACCACCAGCGAGCTCGCGAGGACGAGCAGGAACACCGTCGAGCCCTGCAGCAGTAGATCGATGCCCAGCGCCACGAACCGCGAGCCCACGTTGGCGGCCTCGAAGTCCAGCCGGACCGCCTCGGGCGTGACGATCGTCCCGTCGCCGCTGCGCCGCTCCACCGCTTCCCCCTGCCGACTATCGTGGCCGTCGTGGACGTCGACCGGTTCATCGCCGCCAACCAGCCGACCTGGGACCGCCTCCAGACGCTCCTGTCACGCTCGGGCACCCGGCGAGGCCGCAGGCGCGCCCCGGACGACGCCGTCGAACTGGTGAAGCTCTACCAGCGGACGTCGACGCACCTGTCGTACGCCCGCACCTACCTGGAGGACCCGTCGCTGACCGCGTCGCTGACCCGGCTGGTCGCCCGGGCGGGCCCCGTCGTCTACGGTACCCGGCCGCGCACCCTGCGGTCGCTGGGCCGGTTCTTCTCCGACACCTTCCCCGCGGCGCTCTGGCGGCTGCGCCCCCACCTGGCGTGCAGCGCCGCGCTGTTCGTCCTGCCGGCGCTCGCGGTCGGCGCCTGGATCGCGAACTCCACGGACGCCCTGGAGGCGCTGGCCCCGGCGGCGGTGCGGGAGGCCTACATCGAGGAGGACTTCGCGGCGTACTACTCGTCGAGCCCGGCCGCCCAGTTCGCCTCCGAAGTCACGACGAACAACATCCAGGTCGGGATCCTGGCCTTCGCCGCGGGCATCCTGCTGTGCCTGCCGACGGCCGCCCTGCTCGTCGTCAACGGGGCCAACCTGGGCTTCGCCGCCGGCCTGTTCGCCGCGGCCGGCCAACAGCCGCGGTTCTGGGGCCTGATCCTGCCTCACGGCCTGCTCGAGATCACCGCGGTGCTCGTGGCCGGCGCGACCGGGCTGCTGCTGGGGTGGACGCTCGTCGACCCGGGTGATCGCCCGCGCGGATCTGCCCTGGTGGAGGAGGGACGCCGGGCCGTCGTCGTGGTGTTCGGCCTCGTCGTCATGTTCGTCGTCGCGGGACTCATCGAGGGGTTCGTCACCGGGTCCGCCCTGCCGACGTGGGCGCGGGTGGCGATCGGGTCGGCCGTCGAGGCGCTGTTCTGCGCCTACGCCGTCGTCCGTGGGCGCGCCGCGGCCCGTCTGGGGCTGACCGGGGCGCTCGGCGAGACCGATCCCGCCGGCTGGGCCTGACGAGCTTGACGGTGAGGTCGGCGGCGGCACGCGGACGGCCGAGGCCGGTGGTGTGCATCCGCGCTCTGTCAGCGCGGCGATGGACACCACCCCGGACCGGCGGCGCCGGGACCGGGGCGCTCACAGGCGGCCGGCGGCCTTGATCCTCAGGTAGGCGTCGGCGAGCTCGGGGGCGAGCCGTCCGGGCGGGGCGTCGACCACCACCGCGCCGCGGCCCCGCAG
>JACCXR010000341.1 GCA_013696915.1 Euzebyaceae bacterium | reverse complement strand
CCCGACGCATCGATGAGTCGCGACGTGCCCGTGCTCTCGAGGACGATGCGCAGGGTGACAAGGTTGGGGGCGAAGTCGTCGACGACCTCGACGCTGTGGACGACCGTGGGTTCGGCGACCCACCACTGCCCCTGGTCGACGTAGTGCGCCAGCAGGTCCTTCTGGACGATGCACTCGCAGTCCGGGTGCATGATCGCGTCGAGCCGGTCGGGGTCGGGGTGCATGAACTGGAACGGGCGCGCCGGCAGTACACCCGCCGGCGGCTGCGCATGTGGACCCGCCTCGACGACGGCATGGGCTGTCTGGCAGGAGCGCTGACCCCCGACGCCGCCGCGTACGTCAGCGCCGCAGTGGAGGCGCTCCGCCGACAAGGCAGCACGCCCGAGGATAGGCCGCGGCGCGGCGCAGGATCTCGTTCTCCATCTCCAGCCGGCGCTTCTCGCGGCGCAGCTGCACCAGCTCGCTCTGCTCGGCGCTGGTCTGGCCATCCACGACGCCGTCGTCGATGTCGGCCTGACGCATCCAGCGGCGCACCGACTCCACTGAGATGTCGAAGTCTGCAGCGACCTCGGCCTGGCTCAGGTCACCGCGGCGGGCGACCCGCACGACGTCACGCTTGAACTCCGGAGGGAACTTCTTCGGCACAGTGACATCCTTCCTGCGGGACCGTGTCCCACAGATGGAGTGTCAACCAGCCTGCAGCAGTCCCGTCCTACTCTCCTAGAGGGGAACGTCGAGGACGGCTACGTCGAGTGCTGGATTCACGGCTCCCGCTTCGATCTGACCACCGGCGTCCCTACCGGACCTCCGGCTAACCAGCCGGTACCCGTCTACCCGGTCCGGATCACCGATACCGGCATCGACGTCGTCCTGCCGGCAGACCCCCGGAGGCGCGGCACATGGCTGTGGCCGCAGGCCGGCTCACTCGCGCGGATCTTCCCGCTCGCACGCTCGTGATCCGAGACGCCTCTGCACCGCGGCATGGTCAGGCTGCCATTCACACCCCGTCGCCCTGGACGTTACCTGTGACCCGATCGCGCTCCATCTCACAGGCGGACGCGGCGTCTCCTAACCGGTGCTCGGTTTGTCGATCTTTGTGAGGTGGTCCGCATCCTCGTCGCGCCACTCCAGGAGGAAAAGGGTCGCGTCGTCGCTGGTGGCGCCGCCCCGTTCACACATCAAGGCGTGGGAAAGCCGGCGGACGATCACCTGCACGGCGTCGTCTTGTCGTTCGGCACGCTCCAGCTCGGCGACGAGTCGCTCGATGCCGAACTCCTCCCCACCACCTTGCGAGTGTTCTTCGATGATGCCGTCGGTGAAGAACAACACCCGGTCGCCGGGCTGCAACGACTCCTCGCTGACGTGCGGGGTGTCTCCTCCGATGCCGACGGGCAGTGTGGTCGCGCTGCGCAGTGCACGGACGACCTTCCCGCCCCGGATCAGCAGCGGCTGTGGATGTCCCGCGTTGACCCACTGGAGCCGACCGTTGGTGACGTCCAGGCGCGCCATCTGCGCGGTGACGAACCGGTCCTCGTCGAACTGCCCGGCGATGGCCTGATCCATGGCCGCGTAGATGTCCGGCAGGTCCACGTCGGCCCGCCGCGCGTGGCGGTAGGCGGCGACAGCGACGGTGGCCATCACCGCGGCCTCCAGGCCGTGACCCATCGCGTCGATGATCGCGAGGTGCAGCACGTCATCGTTGAGGGCGTAGTCGAAGCTGTCGCCGGCCACGTCGTAGGCTGGCTCGAGAATCCCGGCGACCGCGACCTGCGGGGTCGTCATCATCAGTGGCGGCAGCAGCGACCACTGCATCTCGGCAGACAGGCTCATCGGCTGCTGACGCCGGGCCTGGAAGAAGCGGTCGGTGTAGGTGCCCTTGGTGACCAGCACGTCTGCGAGCAACCCGGCGAAGCGACGCGCCAGGCGTCGGTCGTTCTCATCAAGTCGAGCCATGGCGAACGCCAGCACCCCCACCCGGTCCGAGCCGTCCAGCAGGGGCACGAACAGCCGCACACCCGCGTCGACTGCCCGCTCGACCGTCGCGTCACCCAGGAACGCCCGGCCGGCGTCAGAACCGTTGATCGGCTCCGGCTGCCCCACCACCAGGCCCCTGCCGGGCAGCGGCACCAGGGCCCGCTGCTCGTAGTCCTGCAGGAAGACGGTCACGTCGCTACCACCCATCGCGGAGATAACCTCCGCAACCAGAGGGGCGATGAGCTGCGGTGGCATCTCGTGGGCCCGCTCGATCATGGTCCCCAGGAGCCGCTCCCCGAAGCCCTCCGACCGGTCTGTAGCCGCTGGCGAGTCGATCGGGCTCTGTCCCATGTTCGAGATCTTCGCACCAGACAACCAGCAGCGCCGCGGAGAGTGGCCGTCATCCACCACCGCCCGCCGACCCGACCCGACCACGGGGATACCGCCCGATCCGGCCACGGCGGTCCCACCCGGGCCCCAGGCCGCAGCACCGCACCCACCGGCCGTCGCGACACCACCCGGCCGCCGACGCCGGCAGGACGGGAACCGCCCGACCCGGTTCCGCGCCCGGCCGCCGCTCAATCCGTCCTCACGGTGCCCGACTGATGCGTCGGTGCGTCCCGCACGACCGCCGCCGATGCCCGCCATCCGGGGGCAGCGCCGGCCCGTCGTGGGTCGGGGGGCCGGCACTTTGACCGCCCGGGCCGGCGCCCGGCAACTGGCCGGTGCCGGGGAACTGGCCGGGCCGGTGCCCGGAGGGGGGACGGCGAGGAGCCGTCCAGGAGTTGGCCACCCCAAGCGGCCGTCCGGGCGAAGCCGCCGGCGAGCGGCCGTTCGAGAGTGGCCGCCGGCGAGTGCACGGCTGGGCCCAGGTGCCGGCGTCAACGACGATCACTCGTCGCGCGGTGCCGGCGGCTGCGAGCCGATGCCTTGAAGTTGGGCCGTGCGGTCTTCCCGGTCCTCACGGATGAGTTCGTCGGCCGGGCGACCGAACCCGATGCCGGGAGGGACTTGGGGTGCCTCAGCCAGGCCTCCTTGCTCGGTCGCCCGGCACCGCGCCGCAGCAGATCAAGGACGTACCCGCGCACCGTGACGGTCCCCGTTCTCAAGTCTCGGGCCAGAGTTCGGCGAACTCCTCGGCGGTGATGCCGAGCAGGACCTCGTCGTGGTAGGCGCCCGCCGCGTAGACGTTGCGGCGCAGACGACCCTCCTCGACGAAGCCGAGGGCAGCGTGCAGCGCCAGCGAGGCGGTGTTGAAGTCGTAGACGCCCGCAAGCGCCTTCTGGTATCCGAGTTCGGCGAAGCAGTAGCGCAGCATCAGGCGCACGGCCTCGTGACCGTAGCCCTTGCGCCAGTGCGAGCGCCAGATGTAGACACCGGAATCGAAGGTGCCGTTGCGCCGATCGCAGCCGTGGGTCCCGACGGTGCCGACCAGATCGCTGGTGGCAAGCGCTTCTACGCCCCACGTGAAGTCGTCGCAATGGTCGGGCACGCGGCCCTTCGACTCGACCCACTTTCGCGTCTCCGCACGTGACGACGGGAAGGGCACGCGTTCGCCCAGGCGCTCCGCACCCGTGTCGGCCGCTGCCGTGAAGAACGCCTCGGCGTCCGCCGGCTCGAGCGCCCGCAGCCGAACGAGGTCGCCCTGCCAGCCGCCGGTCGTGGTCACGTCAGCTCTCCCCGCTACGAGAAGCGGCGCATGTGGACGTTCTCGAGCAGGCCGACCATCAGGAACGACGCGATCAGGCTCGTGCCGCCGTAGGACACGAATGGCAGGGGGAGCCCGGTGACCGGCATGAGGCCGATCGCCATCCCGACGTTGATGAACAGCTGGAAGGCGAAGACCGACACGACCCCCGCCGCGATCAGAGTGCCGAAAGTGTCGCGCGACAGGGCCGCGATCCGCAGCCCCCGCCAGATCAGGAGGCCGAACACCGCGAGCATCAGGCCGGACCCGAGGAACCCGAGCTCCTCCCCCACGACGGTGAAGATGAAGTCGGTCTGGTTCTCCGGCACGAACGACAGCGAGGTCTGCGAGCCCTCGAACAGGCCCTGGCCGAGGAACTGGCCGGAGCCGACCGCGATCTGCGCCTGGTTGACGTTGTATGCGGCCCCGAGCGCGTCGGCCTGGTCGGGGTTGAAGAACGCCGTCAGCCGGTCAACCTGGTAGTCCTTGACGATCTCGAACTGCAGGGCGGCGAGGCAGGTGACCACCCCGATGACGGCGAGCGCGACCATGTAGCGGACACGGACGCGTGCCATGAGCAGGACCCCGAAGACAATCGCGACGTAGACGATGAACGTCCCGAAGTCGGGCTGCAGCAGGATCAGGACCATCGGCAGCGTGGCGAAGACCAGCGCCTCGACCAGTGCTCGGAGCCCCAGCGCCTCCTCGCGCCGCTCGTGGTAGAGGGCCGCGAGCATGAGGATCAGCGCAACCTTCGCCAGCTCGCTGGGCTGGAACTGCTGGCCGCCGACCACGATCCACGCCCGCGCGCCGTTGATGACGGTCCCCCCGACGAGCAGGTACCCGAGCATCCCCAGCGTCACGGCGTAGAGCACCGGCGCCCACGCCCGGTAAACCCGGTAGTCGAACAGCGTGACGGCGAGCATGCCGACCAGACCGACGCCGAGCGACACGAGCTGCCGGTCCACGTAGAAGGTCGGGTCCTGCCCGGCGGTCTCCAGACGATGGAAGGTCGCCGAGTAGATCATCAGCAGACCGAACCCGGAGAGCACGAGGGCGGCGAGCACGAGCAGCGGGTCGATGTGGCGGACGGGGGTGTAGGCGCCGATCCACTTGCGTTGGACCGCCTCGCGGGCGAGCCGTTCGGAACGGTCGTCGACGACGATCTGGGCCATCAGTCGGTCACCGCCCCCGGCGTGATCGGCGCGTCGCCGCCGAGCCCGAACAGGCCCTCGAAGATCCGCCGCACGATGGGGGCGGCCGTCTGGCTGCCGCCGCCGCCCTCCTCCACCATCGCGACGATCACGTACTCCTGGCCCTCCACGGGTTCGGTGTTGTAGCCGACGAACCAGGCGAACGGCTGCTTCGGCTTGATCTCCGCCGTGCCGGTTTTGCCGGCGATCTGGACGGGGAAGTCCCCGAACACGCTGCCCGCGGTGCCCTGCGGCTGCGTGACGCGGACCAGTCCGGCTTCGATGTAGGCGAGATTCTCCGGGGTGATCGGCAGCGTCCCCACCGGTTCGGGCTCGACCGGTTCGGCGGTGCCGTCGCGGTGCAGGATCTCGGCGCCGACGTGCGGGCTCCACAGCGTGCCGCCGTTCGCGATCGCCGCGAAGGCGTTCGCCACCTGCAGCGGGGTCGTCTGGACGTCGCCTTGGCCGATCGACATGTTGACCGCGTCGCCGCCGCGCCAGGCCGCGCCCTGCGGGCTGCACAATTCGTCGAACAGCTGGCGCTCGTAGGTCCCCGACCGGTAGGTCTGCGCCTGGCTGCAGTACTGGTCGCGGGCGTTCTGCCAGAACTCGCGCCGCCACACCCGGCCCGGGACCACGCCCGGCCGCTCACCCGGCAGGTCCACCTCGGTCCTCTGGCCGAACCCCCACCCGCGAGCCTCCTCGCTGAGGCGCTCGACGAACGGCTCGCCTTCCGGCACGGCGGTCTCGTCTTCGTACATGGCCTGGGCGAGCTGGTAGAAGACGGTGTCGCAGGACTGCTCGAGGGCGGTCGCGAGGTCCATGGGTCCGGAGTCGCGCCTGGTCCAGTTCGCGTAGACGCTCTCGTTGTACTCGAAGGTGCCCGGGCAGGGCAGCTGCGTCGCGGAGTTCATGTAGCCGTACTCGAGCGCGGCAGCGGCCGTGACGACCTTGAACACCGAACCGGGCGGGTAGCTCGCGGCGACGGCGCGGTTGATCAGCGGAAAGTCGTTGCCGGGGTCCCCCAGGTAGTCCCAGTAGTCCTGGCCGACTCCGCCGACGAACCGCACCGGGTCGTACGTGGGGTACGACGCCATCGCCACGATCGCCCCGTCGCGGGGGTCCATGACGACGACGGCTCCCGCAGGCGCGGCGAACGTCCCGCCCCGTCCGACGCCGTCGTCGGTGTCGTGCTGGCGGCGGGCCACCCCGATCCCGTCGGCCAGCGCCTCCTCGGCGAGCTCCTGCGCCTGGAGGTCGATGGTGAGCCGCAGATCCGAGCCCGGTTCGGGCTCGACCATCTGCACGTCGCCGAGGACGTCGCCACGGGCATTGACCTGTACCTGACGTCGACCCTCGACGCCGCGGAGCGCGGACTCGTAGGTCCGCTCGACCCCGGCCCAGCCGATCGGGTCGCCCGGGTCGTAGTCCTCGAACTCCGGCAGCGCGAGCTCTTCTGCGCTGACCTGGCCGGTGTAGCCGACCAGGTGGGCGGCGAGGTCGCCGTGCGGGTACTCGCGCAGCGGCAGCCGCTCGGCGTAGACGCCGGGGTACCGGGTCGAGGCGTTCTCGTGGATGTAGAAGACGATGTCGTCGGGGACGTCGAAATCGATGGGCTTCGGCCGGAACGGGCTGACCCGCGAGTTGCCGGCGCGCCGCTTGATCTCGTCGACGGACAAACCGAGGAGGTCGGCGAGGTCGGCGAGCACGGCCTCGGTTTGGTCCCCCATCTCGCTGGGCTGGATGCTGACGACCTGCGCGTAGCGGTTGCGGACGAGCAGCTCGCCGTCGCGGTCGAACAGCCGGCCGCGGGCCGCCTCCAGGCTGATCGTGCGGACGGCGTTGCCCTCGGCGGCCTCGGCGTAGCGCTCGCCCGCCATGACCTGGAGGAACCACAGGCGCGCGAACAGCAGCACGAACAGGCTGACCACCAGAAGCGAGAGGAAGGTCAGGCGCAGTCGCGTGCTCTCCGCTTCGGCCGCGGAGGCGGGTGCCTGGGAGGTGCGCACGGGGAGCGAGGCTATCACGGCACCTCCGCCGGGCCGCCGACCGCCGGGCAGGGTGGTGCGGGCGGCGGGAGCCCGGGACTCCGGCGTCAGCAACCCCATGACGGTCGCTGCGCGACCGCCACCAGCACCACCGAGGTCACGAGAATCGCCTCGGCCGAGCCTCGGCTATTCACATCTCACGCTCGCGGCGGACGACCATGGTAGGACGGCGTCGCCGAGGCGCCGGCGGCCGGGTTGCCGGGGAACCGGCGGGCGAGTGTCCCAAGCGGCAGCAGCACCAGCGGGGAGAGCACCAGGTTGTAGAGCCCGACCACAAGCATGCCCTGGAGGATCGCCCCACCGCTCGACTGCTGTGCGTCAAGCAGGATGCCGAGGACCCCGTGCAACCCGAGCGACAGGGCGCTGGCGGCTCCCGCGACGAGGAACTGCCCCCCGAGGGGGGTGGATCCCAGGTAGCGCCGGGCGAGTCCGGCCGCGTAGCCCACCGTCAGCAGCACGAGCGCCGACAGTCCGACCAGCTGCGTCGCGCCGGACAGCAGGTCGGAGGCGAGTCCGGCCGCGAACCCGTAGCGGATGCCGGTGGGGGGACCGTCGGCCAGGGCCAGCCCGACGACCGTCAGCGTCACGACGTCGGCCCGCCAGCCGAGGACGTCGAACGTTGGCACCACGACCGTCTGGACGAGCAGCGCGGTCAGCAGGACGGCCGTCATCATCGTCACGCGCGCGACCATCAGCCCGTTCCCTCGGCACCAGCGGCCTCCGACCGGTCGGGGGTCGGCGGGCGCGGAGCCTCGGGGTCGTCGACCAGCGCCTCGGGGTCGAACTCCTCGGGCTGTTGGGGACCGTTGAGCACCACGAGCACGACGCCGAGCTGGGTGAAGTCGACGTACGGCCGGACGTCGAGGAAGCGCGCACCCTCCTCGAAGCCCTCGGGCGGCGTCTCGACGACGCCGACCGGGACGGCGTCCGGGATCTCCGTGCCCTGGAAGGCGTGGGTGACGACCTCGGCGTCGGGCGGAATGGCCGCCTCCGGGTCCGACATCTCGAGCTGGAAGGGCCGCGCGCCCCGGCCGGAGAGGGTGCCGGTCTCGCCGGTCGCGGCGATCCTCACGGCGTAGCCGGCCGAGGGGCTGGTGAGCAGCTGCACCCGGGAGTGGGTCCGGGTCACCTCGGTCAGCTTCCCGACGAGGCCGCCGGCGTTGACCACGGCCATCCCCGGGGCGACCCCGTCGTCGGCGCCGACGTCGAGCAGGACGGACCACTCGAAGGCGTTGGGGGGCTGCGCGACGACGCGGCCGCCCGTCGTCACCAGCTGGTACTGCTGCTGCATCCCGACCAGCGCGCGCAGCTCCGCGTTCTCCTGCTCGAGCGCCGCGACCGACACGGATCCCTGCCGCAGCTCCTCAAGGTCGGCCTGGAGCGCCTGGTTCTCCGCCCGCAGGCTTCCGAGCTGCCCGATCGACGAGAAGAACCCGCCGATCGGCCGGACGGCGGTCGCGAAACCGTCCTGCACCGGTCCGAACACGGTCATCGCGCCGCGCTGCAGGGCGGCGACCGAGCCGCTGCCGCCCTGGCGGTAGTCGACGGTGATGAGGACCAGCGCGACGAGCACGAGGACGGCCAGCACGGAGCGGCTGCGGCGACGTTCGGGCGGCATAGGCTTGGCGGGGCGCCGGCCGGGTCAGTGACGGGAGCTCGAGATCAGGACGCGCTTGAGCGCCTCGAACTCCTCGAGGCACTTGCCGGAGCCGATCGCGACGGAGTGCAGCGGGGTCTCCGCGGCGTGGATCGGCATGCCGGTCTCGTGCTTGAGGCGCTCGTCGAGCCCCTGGAGCAGCGCGCCACCGCCGGTCAGCACGATGCCCTTGTCCATGATGTCGGCCGCGAGCTCGGGCGGCGTCCGGTCGAGCGTGTTCTTGACGGCGTCGACGATGGAGTTGACCGGCTCCTCGATCGCGCGGCGCACCTCCTCGGCGCTGATGATGATCGTCTTCGGCAGCCCGCTGACGAGGTCGCGGCCGCGGATCTCCGCGTGGCTCTCGTCCGGCAGCGGGAACGCGCTGCCGATCGCCATCTTGATCTCCTCGGCGGTGCGCTCGCCGAGCATCAGCGAGTACTCCTTCTTCACGTAGTTGATGATCGCCTCGTCGAGCTCGTCCCCGCCGATCCGGATCGACGCGCTCGTCACGATGCCGCCGAGGGAGATCACGGCGACCTCGGTGGTGCCACCGCCCATGTCGACGACCATGTTGCCGGCCGGCTCGTGGACGGGCAGCCCCGCGCCGATGGCAGCCGCCATCGGCTCCTCGATGATGTACGCGGCGCGCGCGCCCGCCTGGATCGATGCCTCCTCCACCGCACGCTGCTCGACACCGGTGATCCCCGAGGGCACGCAGACGACCACCCGCGGCTTGTTGAGGAAGGTCATGTAGCTGCGGCGGTGCACCTTCTGGATGAAGTAGCGGAGCATCTTCTCGGTGACGTCGAAGTCGGCGATCACGCCGTCCTTCAGGGGGCGGATGGCGACGATGTGGCCGGGCGTGCGGCCGATCATGCGCTTCGCCTCGGAGCCGACCGCGAGGATCGCCCCGGTCCGGGTGTTGATGGCGACCACGGACGGCTCGTTCAGCACGATGCCCCGTCCCCGCACGTAGACCAGGGTGTTGGCCGTGCCGAGGTCGACCGCGATGTCGCGGCCGAAGAACTGGAAGGCGGTGGAGAAGTTCTGTGACATCCGCGCCCTCTCGGGGGGAAATCGGTCGCCCGCCGGCGGGGGAAGCGCCCGGCGGGTCCTGCGCGAGCCATCGTCGCCGTGGTGCGCGCCGAGCCCGTGCCGTGGTGCATCGCGCCGCGCCGGCCCGGCACACCGGCCCTGAAGCAGTCTAGCCACGCCCGCAGACCGCCCGGATCGGCCGGATAGACACGACCGTGCGTCCAGTCCCCGGCCGCGTCGTTCGAAGGTTAGGCGCCGACTGCTGCGCCGACCCTTCAAACGGTGCAGATCGCGCCGTTCCGGGCCGGCGCGCGCGGCCGCACGCGGGGTGCCAGCGCCGGGGCGCATCGTTCGAAGGTTAGGCGCCGACTGCTGCGCCGACCCTTCGAACGTCGGGGGCGCCGCACCGCGTGGTCTAGAGGACGCCGTCGCGGGCCAGGCTCGCCCAGTCCGGGTCGCCGACGACGAGGTGGTCGAGCAGGTCGACGCCCAGGGTCGCGCCAGCCTGCGCGAGCCGGCGCGTCACCTGGCGGTCGTCGGGGCTCGGGGTGGGGTCGCCGCTGGGGTGGTTGTGGGCGAGGAAGATCGCCGAGGCGCCCTGCAGCAGCGCGTCCCGGTACACCTCGCGGGGGCCCATGAAGGTGTGGTCGACGCTGCCGACGGACACGGCGCCGACGGCGATCAACCGGTGCTTGGAGTCCAGCGTCACGAGCAGGCAGTGCTCGCGGTCCCGGCCGGCGAGCAGCGGCACGACCAGGGCGGCCGCGTCCTCGGGCGACGTCACCTGCGGGCGGCCGTCCGGCGGGCCGGGGCGGAAGGCGCTGGCGGGGTCCGGCGCGCAGATCGGGCAGGTGAGCAGCGACGTCACGGGGGCTCCTGACAGCCGGGCGGGCCGTCAGGCTCCCGCAGAGGTGCCGCTGTCGACCAGACCCAGCCCGTCGCAGCTGTGGACGAAGCCACAGACGGGTTCCACTACCCGCCGGGGAAGAAGATCGCGATCTCCCGCTCGCCGTTCTCCGTGGAGTCCGAGCCGTGGACGATGTTCTCGCCGATGACGGTCGCGAAGTCTCCCCGCAGGCTCCCGGGGGCCGCGTCGACCGGGTTCGTCGCCCCCATGAGGCCGCGCATCGAACGGACCGCGTCCGGGCCCTCGACGATCATGGCCACCAGCGGCCCGCCGGTGATGAACGACACGAGCTCGCCGTAGAACGGCTTGCCGGCGTGCTCGGCGTAGTGCTGCTCGGCGGTGTCGCGGGAGATGGTCCGCAGCTCCATGGCCGAGATCTCCAGGCCCTTGCGCTCGATGCGGCCGATGACCTCGCCGACGAGGCGCCGGCGGACGCCGTCGGGCTTGACCAGGATCAGGGTGCGCTCGCTCATGACGCGGCAGGCTAGACGCGCCGGCGATCGGCGCGCCAACCGCGGCGGCCCGGCGCGGCGTCGGCGCGGTTCACGCCGGCTCCAGCCCCAGCGCGTCGCGCGCCGCCCCGACGGTGTAGAGCGAGCCGGTGACGACGACGGCGTCCTCGTCGGTCGCGAGGCCGGACGCGAGGTCGATGGCGGTGGGGATGTCGGCGGCGACCTCGACGGTGCGCCCGGCCGTGCGGACCGCCTTCTCCAGCCGGTCCGTCGTGGCGGCCCGGCTGCTGGGCGGCTCGGTGACGACGACGTGGTCGGCCACGGGCAGCAGCTCGGCGACGAGTGCCTCGACGTCCTTGTCCGCCAGGACGCCGAGGACCAGGACGCGGTGCCGGTGGCGGAACTCGGCAGCGAGGGCGGTGGCCAGCGCGCGGGCGCCCGCGGGGTTGTGGGCGCCGTCGAGGACGACCGGCGCCATCCCGATGCGCCGGACCACCTCCAGACGCCCTGGCGAGCGCACCGCCGCGAAGCCGGCGCGCACGACCTCGGCGTCCAGCCCGCCGGCAAAGCCGAGGAAGCCCTCGACGGCGGCCAGCGCACAGGCGGCGTTGGCCGCCTGATGCTCGCCGAACAGCGGGAGGAAGACCTCCTGTACGTCGCCGGTCACCCCTCGCAGGTGGAGCCGCTGCCCGCCGACCGCGCGCTCCCGCGCCGCGACCCCGAAGTCCCGGCCCGCGACGACCAGCCGGGCCCGGTGGCGAGCGGCGGCCCCTTCGACGACCGGTCGCACGTCGGGGCCCTGCACGGCCGACACGACCACCGCATCGTCCTTGACGATGCCGACCTTCTCGGCGGCGACCATGGCCGCGGTCGCGCCGAGCTCGGGATGGTCGAGCGTCACGCCCGTGAGGACGGCCACCTGGCCGTCGACGAGATTGGTCGCGTCCCACCGCCCACCCATGCCGACCTCGAAAACGCCGACGTCGACCGGCGCGTCGGCGAAGTGCACGAACGCGAGCGCCGTCAACACCTCGAAGAACGTCACGCGGTCGGGGTGGCGGGCGTCGACCTCGGCGAGGAACGGCCGGAGGTACGCGAGCCCGGCGGCGAGCTGCTCGCGCGTCATCGGCCGCGTCGCGACGCGGATCCGCTCCCCGACGTCCTGCAGGTGCGGTGACGTGTACCCGCCGGCGGTGAGTCCGAGCGCCCCGAGCAGGCAGGCGACCATGTTCGCGGTGCTGGTCTTGCCGTTCGTCCCGCTGATGTGGATGGAGGGGTAGGCCTGGTCGGGGCGGCCGAGCAGCTCCGCCAGCGTCGTGATGCGGTCGAGGTCGGGGACCATCCGGTTCGGCTGGCGCGCGAACAGCGCGCGGACGGCCTCGTCGTCGGGGATCATCGCGCGGATCCTACCGGCGGGCGGTGGGGCAGGGTCATGGCACGGGCGGCAGGCCGTAGACCACCGCGTAGAGCACGGTCAGCGCCGCGCCGGTCACGAGCACGAGGAAGACGATCGGCAGGAAGGGGTGCTCCCGGGGGGCGCGGCGGCTGAGGATGTCCGCCTCCCGCACGGGACGGGGGGGCCGGGCCTCCCGGGTGACGTCGCCGGCGCCGCCCGCCGTTTCGGCCACCCCGGCGCCGGCCGCGATCTCGGCACCCCCGGCGCCGGCCGGCATCCCGGCAC
>JACCXR010000321.1 GCA_013696915.1 Euzebyaceae bacterium | reverse complement strand
CCCGAGCCCTACGCCGAACTGGGCGAACTCGACCCCCCGGCACTGGAACGGCCCACCGGCACGGCCGGCGGACAGGGCGCTCCCCCCCGCGCGGCGGACGACGGGGACGCGTACGACGACGAGGCGCCCTACCCCGAGGAGGAGCTCTTCCCCCGCCCGTCGACGGGCCGCAGGGTGCTGAGCGGGCTCGGCGGCTGGGTCCTGCCGATCCTCCTCGGGTGCGTCATCGGGCTGCTCCTGGCGAAGCTGGCCGTCGACGTGTTCCTCAGCGGCTGAGGCTGCCGGGGCGCTCGGTCGCCCCGGTGTACCCCAGCCGCCTGGAAACCTCCAGCGCGACGGCGCGCACGCTCGGGCCCAGCGCGGCCGGGTCCGGCATCCGGGGGGACGGCGCGACGATCCCGAGGCTCGCGATCGGCCGGCCGCCGCGGTCGAGGATGGGGGAAGCGACCCCGGAGGCGCCGCGCTCGAGCTCGTCGGCCGAGATCGCGAACCCGCGCATCCGGCTGGCCTCGAGTTCCGCCGCCAGGGCCGCTTGGCGCTCGGCGCCCGTGCCCTCCTCGACCTCCATGAAGGCGAGCAGCGCCCGCCCGTGGGCGCCGACGGGTAGGGGATGGCGGAACCCGACGTGGTAGCCGACGCGGACGAAGAGTCCGGGAGGCTCCACCCGGTCGACGACGACGACGTCCTGGCGGTCCCGGACGGCCAGGCAGACCGCCTCGCGGACGTGCTCCATGAGGGCCCGCATGCCGGGAAGCGCCAGGCGTCGCACCTCCAGCCCGCGGCTGGCACGTGCGCCCAGCTCGACGAGCGCGACGCCGAGGTGGTACCGCCGGGTGTCGCCGTCCCGGACGACGAATCCCCGGTCGGTCAGCGTTTCGAGGAGACGGTAGAGCACGGCGCGGTCAAGGCCGGTGGCGGACGCCAGCTCGGCGACCGTGCAGCCGTCGGCCGCTGAGCCGAGGGAGGCGAGGACGGCGAGTCCCCGTGCGAGGGTTCGGGACCCGCGCCCCTCTGTGGCTGTGAGCACCGGCGCTCCCCTCGGGCGGCCTCCCGCGGTCGGACAGCACTGGGACCGGAAGGGGTCGCCCGCCGCTGCTCACCTCATGCCCAGTGGCCCGCCGCCGACGCGGCGGACGGGCCCAGAGTGTTCGCCCCGCCGCCCAACAAGTCAAGGGAGGGCCCGCTGCTACCCTGGCTCCCGATCCCAGGCGTGCAGGAGAAGCCCGTGAGAGCAGACGACCGAGCAGACGACGACGAACGCAGGCCGGAGAATCCGCTGGAGGCGATGGTCGAGTCCAACGTCTTCAAGAAGCTGTACGAGAACCGGGTTCTTTACCTTCGCGGGCCCATCGAGGACACCGTCGCCGACACCCTCGTCGCGCAGCTGATGTCCCTCGACGCGGACTCCGACAAGGAGATCACGCTCTACATCAACTCCCCGGGCGGGCTGGTGAGCGGCCTCTTCGCGATCTACGACGTCATGCAGCTCATGCGGTCGAAGGTGAACACCGTCTGCGTGGGGGTCGCCGCATCCGCGGCGGCCGTCATCCTCGCGACCGGCACGGGCAGCCGTGCCGCCACGCCCAACGCGCGCATCATGATCCACCAGCCGCTCGGCGGCGCCCGCGGGCAGGCGACGGACATCCAGATCCAGGCGCAGCAGATCGCCTTCCTGCGGACCAGGCTGAACGAGATCCTCGCCGAGCGCACCGGCAAGCCGGTCGAGCAGATCACCAAGGACACCGACCGCGACTTCTGGCTCTCGGCCGCGGATGCCGTCGACTACGGCCTCATCGACGAGGTCCGCGTCCGCGGCGGGATCTGACCCGCCCACCCGAGGTCTGTCGACTGGGTCGCGGATTCGGTGACGGAGTGGACAGACCGCGGAACTCCTCGACGCTGGGACCGCCGAGCCGCTCCAGGCGCCACGTGACGTAGGCGTAGGTGGCGACGAGCAGCGCCGCAAACACCGGCCACCCGGTGGCGATGCGCGCGACGGCCAGCCAGCCGATCTCCTGGCGGACCACCAGCCAGTACTGCACGGCCGCCCTGCCCAGGTAGAGGACGGCCCACGCCCACGTGATCTCGCTGTAGGCCGGTCGGACGCGCGGGTGCCAGTACCACGCGAGCGGCCAGCGGTAGATCGCCGCGCCCGTCAGCGCGATCAACGGGCGCCGGACGAGGATGCTCACCACCGAGGCCAGTCCCATCGCCAGATTGGTCACGATCCCCGGCAGGAAGAAGCCCTCCGCCTCCCCCGCCCACAGCGCGACGCCGACGCCGACCGACACCCCGCCGAGTCCGCTCAGGGCGTACACCAGCCGCTCGCGCCGCGCCAGCCGAACGACCACCAGCAGGGCCGCCAGCCCCAGCGCGGCGACGGCGGCCGCCCGGAGCCCCGCGTAGCCGTTGACGCCCACGAACACCAACGGAGGCAGGACGGTGTCGACGATCACCTTCCGGTTGGCGAGCAGATCCCGCGCGCTGTAGGTCCGCTCCGTCGCCATCCCTGGCCAGCGTAGGTCAGCGGCGCTGGCAGGACCCGCAGTAGGTGGTCCCGCGCCCGCCGAGCACGACCTTTCGCAGGGGCGCCGCGCACCGCGGGCACGGCTGTCCCCCCTGGCCGTAGGCAACCAGGAACTCGGCGTTGCGGCCCGACTCGCCGTTGACCATGCGGTAGTCGCGGAACGTCGTGCCCTCCCGCTGGATCGCCTCGGCGAGGACGGCGCGGATCGCCGCCCACAGCGAGTGCGCCCGGGCGCGCCCAACTCGGCGGGCATGCGGGTTGATACGCGCCCGCCACAGGGCCTCGTCCGCGTAGATGTTCCCAACCCCTGCCACGGGGCGCTGGGTCAGCAGGTAGGGCTTCACCGCCATCCGGGTCGCGGCCAGCGCAGCCCAGAACCGGTCGGGATCGAAGTCGTCGCTCAGCGGCTCTGGGCCGAGCCGCGCGAGCGTCGCGATGCCGGCGTAGTCACCGGTCCGGACGACGGTCAAGCGGCCGAACCGGCGGACGTCGCGGAAGTCGAGCACGCCGCCGTCGTCCAGCTGCAGGGTCGCGCGGACGTAGGCGTCGGGCACCCAGCCGTCGGCCCCGCCACGGAACCGGAACGAACCGGTCATGCCGAGGTGCATCACCAGGTCGAGTCCGGTGTCCAGGGGCGCGATCAGGTACTTGCCCCGCCGGGTCACGGCGAGTGCTCGGCCGCCGGCGGCTCGGCCTACGTCGACGAAGCGCGCCTGCGGCTCGACGTCGACCGCGACGATCCGCCGGCCGGCGAGGCGGGGATGCAGCTGCCGGCGGACGCTCTCGACCTCGGGGAGCTCCGGCACATCCTCCATCCTCGCCCCATCCGGCGCGCCCGGCGACCTTTGTCGTCCCGGCACTGAAGGAGGCGGCGTCAGCTGCCGACATTCGCAGCATGAGGACCCAGACCGCCACGCCGCCCCCCTCCGAGATGCTGCCCCTCGACTTCTCCCAGGCGGCCGCGGAGCAGTTCCTCATCGCTCAGCGGGCGGGCCTCGCACACGGTCTCACACGTGCCGAGGACGCGGGCACGGTCGCCGTCGTGCTCGCCATCCACGAATGCTCGCACGAGGCCTGGCTCCGGCTCATCGCCGGTGCCGGCCGGAACGTCGGCCGCGCGGCCTCAGAGCAGGTCGCCGCCGTCTACAGCATGCACGGCCGCATCGCGGGCAGCCTGGAGCGCGGCATCGACGCGCGGCTCGATCCGACCGTCGCGCGCACCGTGCGGCGTCTGCTCTCCGACTGGCTTCGGCGCGAGACCGACAAGGCGGTCGCGAGCCTGTCGCGGTAGGGTTCCGAGGTGGACAACCGGGGGCAGCGTGGCCCCCGGACCGCCGCAGGAAGGCTTCGGATGAGCACGGGCCAGTTCCGCGTCCCCGTTCCCCGCAACGAGCCGGTTCGCGCCTACGAACCCGGCAGCCCGCAGCGGACGGCGCTCGAGAACCAGCTCGCCGCGATGGCCAAGGAGCGCATCGAGGCGCCGATGAACATCGGCGGTCGTGACGTCCGCGGAAGCGCCTCCTTTGAGGTGGCCGCCCCGCACGACCACGACCTCGTCCTCGCCGACGTCTTCGCGGCCGAGCCGGCGCACGTGACCGCCGCGATCGCCGCCGCCGCCGACGCCGCGGCGGACTGGGCGGCCTGGCCGTGGCAGGAGCGGGCGGGTGTCTTCCTGCGGGCCGCGGAGCTGCTCGCCGGCCCCTGGCGCGACGTGGTCAACGCCGCCACGATGCTCGGCCAGTCCAAGTCGGTGTACCAGGCCGAGATCGACGCAGCGTGCGAGCTCATCGACTTCTGGCGCTACAACGTCGCCTTCGCCGAGCGGATCTACAGCGAGCAGCCCGAGTCCTCGCCCGGTGTGTGGAACCGGATGGACCACCGGCCGCTCGAGGGGTTCGTGCTGGCGCTGACCCCGTTCAACTTCACCGCGATCGCCGGCAACCTCCCCACCGCGCCGGCCCTGATGGGATGCGTCACCGTCTGGAAGCCCTCCGAGAAGCAGGCGCTGTCGGCGCACCACCTCATGGGCCTCCTGCGGGCAGCCGGCCTCCCGGACGGGGTGGTGAACCTCGTCCACGGTGACGGCGCCATGGTCAGCGACGTCGCCATGGCGCACCGGGACTTCGCGGGGCTGCACTTCACCGGCTCGACGACGGTCTTCCGGGGCCTGTGGCGCAAGACCGCCGAGCACATCGACGCCTACCGGAACTACCCGCGGATCGTCGGCGAGACGGGCGGGAAGGACTTCGTGCTCGCGCACCCGTCGGCGGGCGTCGACGAGCTGGTCGTTGCGCTCGGGCGCGGCGCGTTCGAGTACCAGGGCCAGAAGTGCTCGGCCGCGTCGCGCGCCTACGTCCCCCAGTCGCTGTGGCCGGCCGTCCGGGACGGCCTCGCGGATCTGGCCGGGAGCATCCCCATGGGCGACGTCGCGGACCTGTCGAACTTCATGGGCGCGGTCATCGACGAGCGCGCGTACCGCCGGCTCACCGAGGCGGTCGCATCCGCCAGAGACGCCGGCGCACAGGTGCTCGCCGGCGGCGGCGCCGACGAGCGCGAGGGCTGGTTCGTCGAGCCCACCGTCCTCGTCACCGGGGACCCCCGGTCCGACACCATGGTGCGGGAGCTGTTCGGCCCGGTGCTGACGGTGTTCGTCTACGACGACCGCGAGTGGGACGCGACGCTCGACCTTGTCGAGGAGAGCGCCCCCTACGCGCTGACCGGCGCGGTGTTCGCCGACGACCGCAGCGCCGTCGACCAGGCCTCCGTCCGCCTGCGCCACGCCGCGGGCAACTTCTACGTCAACGACAAACCGACCGGTGCGGTCGTTGGCCAGCAGCCGTTCGGCGGTGCGCGGGCGTCCGGTACGAACGACAAGGCCGGCTCCGTCCTCAACCTGCTGCGCTGGGTCTCGCCGCGGACCCTGAAGGAGACCTTCGTGCCGCCGACCGACTGGCGCTACCCGCACATGGGCCCGTGACCGGCGTCTTGCTCGTCGCCAATGCCGAGGCCGGCAGTGCGGAGGACGAGCGCGTCGAGGCGGCCGGCGCCGTCCTGGCCGCCGCGCGCGATGTCGAGGTGGCGAGACCGGAGGGCGCCGACGCCCTCGCCGACGCGGTGGCCGGCGCGCAGGGGCGGGTCGTCGTGCTCGCCGGCGGTGACGGCACCGTCCACCTGGCCGTCCGGGCGCTGCTCCACCGCGACCCGGAGCTGCTCGCCGCGACGACCCTCGGGCTGGTGCCGCTCGGGACGGGCAACGACCTCGCGAACGGCCTCGGCATCCCCGACGACCCCGCCGAGGCGGCACGCGTCTGTCTGAACGGAACCGCCCGGCGGCTGGACCTCGTCGTGACCGACACCGACGACGTCGTCGTGAACGCGAGCCACGCCGGGCTGGGCGCGGCCGCCGCCGCGCGGTCGGCGGGCATGAAGGACGCGCTGGGGCCGCTGGCCTACCCGTTGGGAGCCCTGATCGCGGGCGTGCGCGAGGCCGCGTGGGACCTCACCGTCACCCTGGACGGCGAGGTCATCCACTCCGGGCGGACGCTGATGGTCGGGATCGCGAACGGGCCGTCCATCGGCGGTGGGACCCGCCTCGTCCCCCCGGCCCTGCCCGACGACGGGCTGCTCGACGTGCTGGTCGTGACCGCCGTGGGCCCCGCGGCCCGCCTGGCCTTCGGCGCCGCCCTGCGTGACGAAGCCCACCTCGACCGCGACGACGTGCGGCACGCCCGTGGGCGCTGTGTCACCGTCGCCGGCGACCCGGTTCCCCACGACCTCGACGGCGAGCTGACCGACGACCTCCCGACGTGCACCTACACCGTCCGTCCGGGGGCCTGGCAGATGCTCGTCCGCTCGGGCGCGGGCACCCGCGGGCGCTAGCCGCCCCGCCTCGCGGAGTCCCTCAACGCACCCACCGGCGGGTTCCCTGCGGCGCCCCCGGCGACGCCCCGCGGCGCCGGCCGCGCCAGACCCCGGCCGCCCCAGATCCCGGACGCCCCAGATCCCGGCCGCCCCAGACCCCCACCGTTCGAAGGGTAGGCGCAACCATCGGCGCCTAGCCTTCGAACCCTGGCTGGGCCCGGGGTTGGGGCGACCAGCGAGAGGTGGCGCGAGGGCCCGGCTCGCGAGCGCCACATCCATTGAAGGGTAGGCGCAGCTATCGACGTTTAGCCTTCGAACCCTGGGGATCCGCCGCCGTGGAGCTCGACGCCGCGCGGCGGCCGCGCTACCGGGGCGCCATGCGGAGCGCTCCGTCGAGGCGGATCACCTCACCGTTGAGCATCGGGTTGGCGACGATGTGGCCCACGAGCGCGGCGTACTCATCGGGCCGCCCGAGCCGGCGCGGATGCGGGACCTGCGCGCCGAGGGAATCCTGCGCCTCCTGCGGCAGTCCCTGCAGCATCGGCGTGGAGAACAGCCCCGGCGCGATCGTGCAGACGCGGATCTGCTTGTCGGCCAGGTCGCGGGCGACGGCCAGCGTCATCCCGACGACGCCGGCCTTCGACGCGGCGTAGGCCGCCTGGCCGATCTGCCCGTCGAACGCCGCGATCGAGGCGGTGTTCACGATCACGCCGCGCTCGCCGTCGTCGTCGGGGTCGGACTCCACCATCAGGGCGGCCGAGAGCCGGATCGCGTTGAACGTCCCGACAAGGTTCACCGTCACGACCTTGGCGAAGGCCTCCAGCGGCAGCGGCCCGTGGCGGCCGAGCACCCGGCCGGGAGTGCCAACGCCGGCGCAGTTGACGAGGATGTGCAGGCCGCCGAGGCCGGCGGCGCGGCCGACCGCGGCCCGGACCTCGTCCTCGCTGGTGACGTCGGTCGGCGCGAACGCCACCGTGTCGCCGAACCGGTCGGCGACCACCTCGCCGTCGGAGCCGGGGAGGTCGGCGATGACCACCCGGGCGCCCGCGCCGGCGAGCGCCTCCACGGTCGCCCGCCCGAGTCCCGACGCCCCTCCGGTCACGAGCGCGACCTTGCCTTCGACCTGCATCCGGGACCTCCTGACACGGAATGAGCGACGAGCTGCCGCGACGGCAGCGGATCGTAGCGGCGCACGCCCGGCGCGAACCTTTGCAGCGCCCCCCGCGCGATGTGACGATGACCCCATGAGCACAACGGCGCCGCCGCAGGTCTGGACCCCCTCATCGTGGACGGCACTGCCCGCGGGCCAGCAGCCCGACTGGCCGGACGCGGGCGCCCTCGCGGACGCCCTTTCAACCCTGGCCGCCCAGCCCCCCCTGGTGTTCGCGGGCGAGGCCCGCGATCTCCAGTCACGCCTCGGGCAGGTCGCGGCCGGCGAGGCGTTCCTGCTCCAGGGCGGCGACTGCGCCGAGACGTTCGCCGCGTTCAGCGCCGACGGGATCCGCGACAAGCTCAAGGTCCTGCTGCAGATGGCGGTCGTCCTCACGTACGGCGCCCAGCTCCCGGTCGTGAAGGTCGGCCGCATCGCCGGCCAGTTCGCGAAGCCGCGGTCGGCGGCGACCGAGACGGTCGACGGGCTGCGGCTGCCGGTCTACCGCGGCGACGCCGTCAACGATCTTCAGGCCAGCCTCGAGCACCGCACCCCCGACCCGGGCCGCCTCGTGCGCGTGTACCACCAGGCGGCCGCGACGCTGAACCTGCTCCGCGCGTTCACCCGTGGTGGGTTCGCCGACCTGCGCCGCGTCCACGCCTGGAACCAGGAGTTCGTCGCCGCGAGCGCGCAAGGGCAGCGCTACTGCGTCCTGGCGGACGAGATCTCGAGGTCCCTGCAGTTCCTCGCGGCCTGCGGCGTCGACGTCGAGCACGACCCGCGATTCCACACCGTCGACTTCTGGACCTCCCACGAGGCGCTGCTGCTGGGCTACGAGCAGGCGCTGACCCGCCGCGACTCGCTGACCGGCGACTGGTACGACTGCAGCGCCCACATGCTGTGGGTCGGCGAGCGGACGCGCGACCCCGACGGGGCGCACGTCCACTTCCTGTCCGGCGTCGGCAACCCGGTCGGGGTCAAGCTCGGGCCGACGGCCACGGTGGACGAGGTCGAGGCGCTCGCCGCGCGGCTGAATCCCGCCAACGAGCCGGGACGGCTGACCCTGATCGCCCGCATGGGGGCGCCGCGGGTCGACGAGGCCCTGCCCCCGCTCGTCCGCGGCGTCCGGGACCGCGGCCTCGCCGTGGTGTGGTCGTGCGACCCCATGCACGGAAACACCTTCACGACCGACGGCGGCTACAAGACCCGCCGGTTCTCCGACGTCCTGCACGAGCTGCGGGTCTTCTTCGGCGTCCACCACGGTGAGGGCACCGTGCCGGGCGGCGTCCACATCGAGCTCACGGGCGACGACGTGACGGAATGCCTCGGGGGGGCGCAGGAGATCGCCGACCTCGACCTCGGGCAGCGCTACGAGACCGCCTGCGACCCGCGGTTGAACAACCAGCAGGCGCTCGAGCTCGCGTTCCAGCTTGCGGAGATGCTCCGCGCCTGACCGCCCCCGGCCGACGCCCGGCCGCCGCGGACCCGCGCTGCATTGTCGTCCGGCCGCGCGGACCCGCGCTGGATTGCCGCCCGGCCGCCGCGGCCCGCGCCGGATTGCCGCCCGGCCGCCGCGGACCTCCGGCCGGTCACGACCTACCATCGCCGGGATGGACGGTCGCGCGCCCCTGGCCTGGCAGCCGTCGCTGCTCGGCGCCGGCGAGGTCGGGTTCGACCGCGCGTTCGCCGGGGCACGGCGGCGGGAGCTCGCCGAAGGCGCCTGGGTCGACCACGTCCCCGGATGGGTCAGCGGCCCAGACGCGCTATTCGACGAGGTGCTCGCCGCAACGCCGTGGCGGCAGGGGCTGATCCGGATGTACGAGCGCCGGGTGGACGAGCCGCGCCTCACCCACCGCTGGCGGCTCGGCGACGAGCCGCCGCCGCTGCCCGTCCTGGCCGCCATGGCGGCCGCGCTGTGCGCCCGCTACGGCGTCGCGTTCACCCAGATCGGCGCGAACCTCTACCGCGACGGCGCCGACAGCGTCGCGTGGCACGGTGACCGGGTCGCCCGCGAGCTCCCCGAGGCCACCGTGGCGCTGGTCAGCCTCGGCGAGCCGCGACCGTTCAAGCTGCGCCCCAAGGGAGGCGGCGCGAGCATCGCCTACCGCCCCGACCGCGGCGACCTGCTGGTCCTGGGCGGGTCGTGTCAGCGCACCTGGGATCACTCCGTCCCAAAGGTGCGCCACGCCGGCCCGCGGATGAGTGTGCAGTTCCGCCACGCCTACGACCCCTGACCTCGCGGGTGCGCGGCGGTCACTGCGAAAAGCGGCACTCCCCCGTCCCGACCGCGGCGTTGCGCGCGATCGCGCCGTCCACCGCTGCGCGCACCCCCTCGCCGGTCAGCGCATACCCGACACCGGGCTCCGCGGCGGCGGCGGCGAAGACCACCCCACCGACGAGGCCGTCCGCCGTGACGAACGGACCGCCGGAGTCGCCCCGCTGGACCGCCGCGGACAGGGTGAGGACGTCGCGCGCGACCACCCCGCGGCCGTAGATGTCACGGCCGAGCGCCTCCCCCCGCGACCGCACGGCGGCAGGCCGCACGTTGAGGTCGCGCTGACCACCGGGGAACCCCAGCGTCGCCCCCGGCGTGTCCCGGTCCGGCGGCGCACCGGTCCAGCCGATGGGCGCCGCCGCCGTCTGCGGGGACGAGAGGACCGCGAGGTCGATCGCCGGGTCGACGTGGATCGCGACCGCTTCGTGCGTGCCCTGCCCGTCGCGCACGCTTAAGACCTCGCCGCCGGCGACCACGTGGGCGTTCGTCACGACGAAGCCCTGCCTGGTCACGAACCCGCTGCCCGCCGAGACCCCGCCGCAGCCGAGCGCCTCGACCTGGACGGTGCTGTTCTGCCCCGCCGCCGCGGCGGCGGCGACGGTGGCCTCGGGCGGCACGGCAACCGGTGGCGCCGTCCGCCCGCCGAGGCCCGCGAACACCTGGGGGAATCCCTGCCGGTCCAGGTATTGACCTACCCGGCCGAACACGTCGGGCGGCGGCGGCAGGGCGCCGCCGATCACGCCGACGACCCGCGACTCCCGCACCTGCTGGGCGAGCAGCCGCGTCGGGCCCTGGGCCAGGACGGACCCCATGAGCCACACGGTCAAGACCAGTCCCGCGACCCCCACGGCGATCCCTGCCGCTCGGTCGACGCCGCCGGCCCCCGCGCGGTGCGCGCCGGCGCGCAGCCGGACCCCGATCGCGAAGCCGATGCCCTGACCGACGAGGACCATCGCGAGCAGCAGCCCCAGGGTCAGCGCCGCGAGGCCCAGCCCCGGCCGCGCGATCGCCCGCCCGGCCAGGTCGGGGGCGAACGCTGCGCCCGCCCCCAGACCGACCACGGCGCCACCGAACGCGGCCACCTGCGACAGCGCGCCCTGCCGGAATCCCCGGAAACCGGAGTACAGCAGGGCGGCCACCAGCACCGCGTCGACGGCGTTCATGCCGGAAAGGTAGCGACGCGGGACGGACGATAGGCTCCGCCGGCCGGACAGGCCTGGCCCGGCCCGAGCCGGAGGACCGGAGGACCGGAGGACCGATGCCCGCACCCCCGCGGCTGTGATCACGCTCGCCGACGTCGAGTCGGCGGCGCGGCGCCTCGAGGGCGTCGCCCACCGCACGCCGGTGCTGACCTCCCGGACGCTGGACGCGGCGACCGGTGCCAGGGTCTTCCTCAAGGCCGAGAACCTCCAGCGCGGCGGCGCGTTCAAGTTCCGCGGCGCGTACAACCGGCTGGCGACCCTCGACGATGAGACGCGCGCAGGCGGGGTCCTGGCCTTCTCCTCGGGCAATCACGCCCAGGCGGTCGCGATCGCGGCGCGGCTGCTCGGCACGTCGGCGACGATCGTCATGCCCACGGACACGCCGGCGGTCAAACTCGACGCCACGCGCGGCTACGGCGCCGAGGTCGTGCTCTACGACCGCTACGCCGAGGACCGGGAGGCGCTCGGGGCCGCCATGGCCGCCGACCGCGGCCTCACGCTCGTGCCGCCGTACGAGGACGAGTTCGTCATGGC
>JACCXR010000309.1 GCA_013696915.1 Euzebyaceae bacterium | reverse complement strand
CCCTCGGCCACGGGCGTCCCGGGCGGTGGATCCTCCGCCGCGGGCGTCCCGGGCGGCGGGCCCTCGGCCGCGGGGATCCCGGGCGGCGGATCTTCGGCCGCGGGCGTCGCGGGCGGCGGGTCCTCGTCGGGTCGCTGTCCCCAGCCGACTTCACCCGTCGCCACCTGGCGGATGTGGTCGTCGGGGATCGTGCCGGAGCGCAGCACGTGGGCCGCGTCGTGGGTCACGTCGACGATCGTGGATCCCTGCCCCGCTCGCGGTCCTCCGTCGACGTAGAGGGCCACCGCGGCGCCGAGTTGGGCGGCCGCTTCGCTGACCGACGAGGGCGCCGGCTCGCCGCGACGGTTGGCACCGGTGCACGCGAGCGGGCCGACGTCGGCGACAACGGCGAGCAGCAGATCGTCCGACGGCAGGCGCAGCGCCACGGTGCCGTGGTCCTCGCCGAGGTCCCACGTGAGGCCGGTCGAGGTCCGGAACACCAGTGTGAGCGGCCCCGGCCAGTACGCGGCCATCAGCCGCTCGGCGGCCTCGGGCACATCCTCGACGAGGCCGTTGACCTGCCGGGGGGTGCGGATGACGACCGGCAGCGGCACGTCGCGGCTCTGGCCCTTCGCCGCGAACAGCCGCTGCGTGGCCTGCGGTTGGAAGGCGTCGGCGACGACGCCGTAGACCGTGTCCGTCGGCACCACCACCAGCCCGCCGTCCCGCAGCGCCGCGATGGCGCGCCGCCGCGCGTCTTCGAAGTCGTCCAGGGAGACCGTCTCGACCGTCGTCTCGCTCACGGAGCGATCCTACGGGCAGCGCGGTCCGTCCACGTCCGTCCCTGTCGACCACGGCGTGAGCCTGGACTCCCTTGATGAGCCTGGATCCCGCCGCGGGGCGGGTCGGGCCCCCCACCAACGCCTGGCACGCGGACGTGACCCTGGCGCCCCTACGCCGGAGGCGACATGGACACGTCGGCCGCCGGCGACACGATCGTCCTCAGCTCCAAGCTGAAGTCGCGTGAGGCCGCACTACGGGCCGGGAGAGTCGATGTGGATGACGCCGCGCAGCTGCGAGCACTGGTCGACACCAGCGGCGCGCTGCGCGCTGCCGGCGTGCCCCACGCGCTGATCGGCGGAATCGCGGTCGGGGTTCGCTCCGGCGTCGCGCGCGCCACGGTTGGCGTCGACCTGGCGGTGCACTCCACTGCGGAGGTGGAGGTGCTGATCGCGACGATGCGCGCGGCGGGGTTCGAGCACCGCGGCACCTTCGCGCACAGCATCAATTTCCGTTCGGACAGCGGCGAGCCCGTGCAGCTCGCGTTCGACCCGGCGTTCGATCTGCCCATCCGGCGTGCCTCCACCGTCTCGGTCGCGGCGCACGCCATCCCGGTCGTGGGCACCGAAACCTGATCGAGATGAAGGAACGAGCGGCCGCGTCGCCCCGACGCCGGGCGAGCAAGGCCCTCCGCGACCGCGCGGACATTGCGCTGCTGCGCGGCGACATCCCGGACGAGGACGAGGGTTGGTGAGGCCTGAGGTCGCCTGGTCCGTGTCCGGCACCGCCGACAAGAGCATCATCCATCTCCGCCGAAGATGATGCGCCGCTGATTGTGGCGGAGATGGCTCGGCTCATCGCGGCGCCCGAATTTGCCATCCTTCGAAGGCTAGACGCCGCATATGGCGCCCACCCTTCGAAGTGCGAGCGATGGGCGGCTTCCCCGCGACGACCATCCCCGCGATCGTGACTGCTTGCCTGCAGCAGGCCTCGGTGTCATGCTCCGGCTCGCTGGGGTGAGTGATTCTGGACGAGGCGCGGGGATGCGGAAGCAGCGAGCAGGGGTGCGGCATGACTGATCTCGCAGCAGCCGGTCTCACCGCCGAGAGCCCGGCAGGCACGGATGCCGTGGCCGGGGTGCCCGAGCTCGAGCACCACCGGGCGGAGCTGACCGGCTACTGCTACCGGATGCTCGGATCGGTGTTCGAGGCCGAGGACGCCGTCCAGGAGACACTCGTCCGCGCATGGCGCGGCCTCGACCGCTTCGAGGGGCGGTCCTCGCTCCGCTCGTGGCTGTACCGGATCGCGACCAACGTCTGCCTCGACATGGTGGATGGAAGGCGGCGCCGCGCCCGCCCGATGGACCTCGGGCCCTCGTCGACGGCGGACGCGACCCTCGCGCCGGCGCTGCCGGAGGTCACGTGGATCGAGCCGATCCCCGACGGCCGTGTCCTGCTCGCCGACGGCGACCCGGCCGAGCTGGCCGTCGCGCGCGAAACGGTCCGGCTCGCCTTCGTGGCCGCGCTGCAGCACCTGCCGCCCCGCCAGCGGGCGGTGCTGATCCTGCGCGAGGTGCTGCACTGGAAGGCCAGCGAGGTCGCCCAGCTGCTGGACACCAGCGTTGCGGCGATCAACAGCGCGCTCCAACGAGCGCGGTCGACGCTCGCGTCCAGCGGCGTCACCGACACCGACACGTTCCAGCCGATGGACGATGAGCAGCAGTCGCTGCTCGCCCGCTACGTCGACGCCTTCGAGCGCTACGACCTCGACGAGCTCACCGCGCTGCTGCACTCCGACGCCACCCAGTCGATGCCCCCGTACGAGCTGTGGCTGCGGGGCCACGCCGAGATCCGCGGGTGGTTCCTCGGCACCGGCATCGGCTGCCGCGGCTCACGCCTGGTTCCGACCGTGGCGAACGGCTCGCCCGCGTTCGGGCAGTACCGGGCGAGTCCGGACGGCGGCCACGAGCCGTGGGCGCTGCAGGTCCTCGAGATCTCGGCGGGTCGGATCAGCGCGATGAACGCCTTCCTGGACACGGCCCGGTTGTTCCCCCTCTTCGGCCTGCCCCCCCGGCTGGAGCCGTAGCCCATCGCACCGGGCTCTCCTCGGGCCTGTTCGGCTGGAAGATCAACACCGACAACCCGATGAACTCCGGGACCATCAGACCGCGAGAGCAATCTGAACGCCGGCGGCGTCGGGATCGGCGGCGGCATCGGGGCGATGCTGCAGGGGTACCCCGGACACGTGACCTTCTATGTCGAGGTGCCCGACGTAACAGGCGGCGCTCGCGAAGGCCGAGAGCCTCGGCGGGTCGCGGCGCATGGGCCCGGACAAGGTGACGGAGGACATCGAGCTGGGCCTCTTCAACGACCGGAGGGTCACATGATCGGCGCGTCGTCAGGTCCGCCTCCTGACAGCCCCACCTGCCGTCGGACCCCGTCGAGAACTACCGCCACGGCCGATGAGTTCGCGCACCCAGCCGCGTCTGCATCCAAAGAACCCGCACGCCCCACCCACGGAGGAACCCATGGCCCGGAAGATCTTCGTCAACCTCGCCGTCCAGGACCTCGACAAGTCCGTCGACTTCTTCACCCAGCTCGGATTCGCGTTCGACCCCAACTTCACCGACGCCAGCGCCACCTGCATGATCATCAGTGACGAGGCGTTCGTCATGCTGCTGGTCGCAGACCGCTTCTCCGACTTCACGAAGAAGGAGCTCTGCGACACGGCGACGCACACAGAGGCCATCCTCGCGCTGTCCGCCGACAGCAGGGAGCAGGTCGACGAGCTCGTGGACAAGGCGCTCGCCGCCGGGGGTCAGCCGGCGAACGACCCCCTGGACGAGGGCTTCATGTACGGCTGGAGCTTCCAGGACCTCGACGGCCACCTGTGGGAGGTCATCCACATGGAGCCGAGCGCGCTCGGGCGGTGAGCGCCCTCGAGCGTCTCGACACGCGCTGGGAGCCGAACGA
>JACCXR010000293.1 GCA_013696915.1 Euzebyaceae bacterium | reverse complement strand
CTCGCGGCGCTCTCGCGTCAGACGGCGGGGTAGGCCAGCACCGGCCCCGGCACGGTGACGCGGCAGCGGTCGCCGGGGGCGAGCTCCGTGACCGGCCCGAGGCGCGCCCGCAGCACCCGGCCGGTGTCCAGGCGCAGGAACAGCATCTGGTCGTGGCCGTAGAACTCGCGGCTGAGCACGACCGCGTCGCCGTCGGTGGCGGGGACCAGCTGGACGTCCTCGGGTCGGAGGAGCACGTCGACCGCCCCGTGACGATCGGCGGCCAGGGCCAGCGTCCCGAGCTCGGTCTCGACCCGGGCGCCGGTCGAGCGGCCCGGCAGGAAGTCCGCCTCGCCGACGAAGTCGGCGACGGCGCGGTCGGCGGGGGACCGGTAGAGCGCCTCGGGGGCGGCGAGCTGCGCGATGCGGCCGGCACGCATCACCGCGACCTCGTCCGCCATCGCCAGAGCCTCCTCCTGGTCGTGGGTCACGAAGACCGCGGTCGCGGCCGCGTCGGCAAGAATGCGGTGCACGTCGGTGCGGACCTGCGCCCGCAGCGTCGCGTCGAGGTTGGAGAACGGCTCGTCGAGCAGGATCACGGCCGGACGGGGAGCCAGCGCGCGCGCCAGCGCCACCCGCTGCTGCTGGCCTCCGGAGAGCTCGTGCGGGTAGCGGCGCCCCAGCTCGGCGAGGCCGACGAGGTCGAGGACCTCCGCGACGCGGCGCGCGGCGTCGGGCCGGCGCCGCCGCTGGAGGCCGTAGGCGACGTTGCGCGCCACCGTCAGGTGGGGGAACAGCGCGTAGTCCTGGAACACCATGCCGACGCGGCGGCGTTCGGGCGCGACCCACGCGCCGGCGCCGGCGGCCACGCGGCCGTCGACCTCGACCGTGCCGGCGTCGGGTCGCTCGAAGCCGGCAATCAGGCGGAGCATGGTCGTCTTGCCGCACCCGGACGGGCCGAGCAGCGCCAGGATGCCCCCGCCGCGGACGTCGAGGTCCACGCCGTCGACGGCGCGCACGGTCCCGAAGGCGCGGGTGAGCCCGCGGGCGCGGATGACCGGCGCGTCGCTCACGCCGGTCCTCCCAGTTCCCGCGAGCGGAGCAGGAATGCGAGCGGCACCCCCGACAGCAGCACCAGCAGCAGCGCGGGCGCCGCCGCCCGGGCGAAGAACGCCTCGGAGGCCGCGCCCCAGATCGTCGTGGCGAGCGTCGGGTACCCGGCGGGACCGAGCAGCAGCGTCGCCGGCAGCTCCTTCATGGCGGTCAGGAACACCAGCGCGGCGCCGGCGAGGACGCCCGGCCGCACCAGCGGGGCCGTGACGGTGAGCAGCACGGCGGGACCGGTGCGGCCGAGGCTGCGCGCCGCCTCCTCGACCGACGGCGGGACCTGGAGCACCGAGGACCTCGTCGCCCCCACCGCCTGCGGCAGGAAGCGGACGACGTAGGCGAGCACGAGCAGCGCGAGGGTCTGGTACAGCGGACCGGCGTAGCGGATCCCGAAGAACACGAGCGCGAGCGCGACGACGATCCCCGGCAGCGCGTAGCCCAGGTATGTCGCCCGCTCCAGCGCCGCGGCCAAACGTCCGCGGTGGCGGACACCGAGCACCGCGATCGGCAGCGCCGCGCACGCGGCCAGGACGGCCGCCATCCCGGACGCCCGCACCGAGTTCAGCGCGGCGGTCCAGGTCAGGCGCAACGGCTCGCCGGCCGCCAGCCCCCGGACGAGCCAGTAGACGATCACCGTGAGCGGGAGGACCAGCGCGAGCGCCACCACACCGGCGCAGAAGACCGTCGCAGGCCACCGCCACCGGCCGAGCGGCGCCGGCTGCACGGGCCGGCGGACCCCGCCGCCGGTCCGGTGGTAGCGGGCGCGACCGCGCGTGCGCGCCTCCACGGCGAGCACCACGAGCGTGAGCGCCACCAGCACGAGCGCGAGCACGGCCGCCGGCGTGCGGTCGAACGCGGCCTGGTACTGCACGTAGATGACGCGGGTGAACGAGTTGAACCGCAGGAGGCTGACGGCGCCGAAGTCGCTGAGCGCGTAGAGCACGACCAGGAGGGCGCCCGCCCCGATCGCCGGCCGCAGTTGCGGGAGGGTCACCCGGACGAAGGTCTGCAGCGGCGTCCGACCGAGCCCGCGGCTCGCCTCCTCCAGGGCAGGGTCCATCCCGAGCAGTGCGCTGCGCACGGTCAGCAGCACGTAGGGGTAGGTGAACAGCGTCAGGGCGAGCGCGGCGCCGGGCAGCCCGTAGAGCTCGGGGAGCCGGTCGACGCCCAACGGCGCGAGCACCGACTGGAGCATCCCCCGGGGGCCGAGTGCCGCGACGAAGGCGAAGCCGCCGACGTAGGTCGGGATCACGAGCGGCACCGCGCACAGCACGGCCCAGACCCGGCGGCCGGGCAGGTCCGTACGGGTCGTCAGCCACGCGAGCGGCACGCCGAGGGCGGCGCCGCCGATCCCGACGACGGCGGCGAGGAGCGCCGTGTTGCCGAGCACCTGGAGCGTCTGCGGGTCCGCTGCGACCGCCAGGGCGCGGCTTCCGGCACCGCCGGCGCGCACGACGAGGTAGCCCAGCGGCAGGACCATGCCCGCCGCGACGACCGTCGCGGGCACGACCAGGAAGGCGGGCGCTCCGGGGCGGGACGGCCGCCCGGCGCGCCCCTCCGGGA
>JACCXR010000285.1 GCA_013696915.1 Euzebyaceae bacterium | reverse complement strand
CAGCGGCGGTTCCCACCGGGGGTCGAGCAGGCGTGCGCTGCCGGTCCCCGCCCCCCGTCGCCGGGACACCCGACCGAGAGGGAACGGCGCGCCGGTCAGGTTGCGGACCGGGTCGGCGGCGACCGCGCGGGTCCGTCGCCGGTAGACCGCGTAGGCGCCGCCGGCGCAGGCCCCCGCGGCAAGTGCCGCCCCGCCGGCGCGGCGACCCCGGCGACCCCGCCGACTCACCGGCGCATCTCCAGGGCGACCTGGGCGGGCGCTCCGGCGACTCACCGGCGCACCTCCAAGGCGACCCGGGCGGGCGCTCCGGCGACGTCGACCGCCTCCCCGTCCGCGGCCGGACCGCGGCGCAGCTCGACCGCGAGCACCTCCTGCGCGATCCAGGGTCCGTGCTCGTCGACGGCGGCCCCGAGCTCCCCCTCGACGGCGACCTCGACCGCGACCCGGTCGTCGAGCTGCAGACCCGACCGCTTCCGCAGGTCGTTGAGCGCGCGGATCAGCTCCCGGGCGAGGCCCTCGCGCCGCAGCGCATCGTCCACGGCCAGGTCGAGGGCCACGCCGTAGGGACCCTCGGACGCGACCTGCCATCCGCTGCGCGACTCCTCGAGCACCTGCACCTGCTCGGCGGTGACGACCACCTCCTCGCCGTCCACGGTGATCCTGGCCTTGCCGTCCCCGGCCAGGGCGTCGGCGACCGCGTCGGCGTCGGCGGCCTCGATCGCCTTGGCGACCTGAGGCGTCCGCGGGCCGAACTCCCGCCCGAGGGCGCGGAACTCCGGCTTGAGGCGCCGGGTCAGCAGGTCCGCCGACCCCTCGGGCAGTGCGATCGCCTTGACGTTGAGCTCCTCGGCGACCACGGCGGCAACGGCATCCCAGCCGTCGCGCTGCTCGGCGGGCATCGTCACCAGGGCCGTGCGCAGCGGCTGGCGCACGCCCACCCTCGCGTCGTTGCGCGCGCGCCGCCCCAGCTCTACCGCCCGCCGCGCCGCGGCCATCGCCGTGCGGAGAGGGTCGTCCACCGCCTCGGCGTCGGCGACGGGGTAGTCGAGCAGGTGGACGCTGTCCGGCGCCTCGGCGTCGACCGCCCGCACGAGGTTCTCGTAGAGCTCGTCGGCGAGGAACGGGGTGAACGGCGCGAGCAGTGCCGCGACCGTCACCAGGCACTCGTGCAGCGTCGCGAAGGCGGCCCGCTTGTCCCGGTCGGTCGCCTCGTCGACGCCGCCCGGCGCCCAGAACCGGCGGCGGCTGCGGCGGACGTACCAGTTCGACAGGTCGTCGACGAAGGTGGCGATCGCCCGGCCGGCGCCGGTCGCGTCGAAGCCCTCCAGCGCCGCGTCGACGACCCGGACGGTCTCGGCCAGTTCCGCGAGGACCCACCGGTCCATGACCGGCCGTTCGCCGACCGGTGGCGCCGAGGCGTCCGGGTCCGCTGCGGGCGTCCACCCGTCGAGGCGCGCGTAGGTCGCGAAGAAGTAGTAGGTGTTCCACAGCGTCAGCAGGAACTTGCGCACGATCTCGCCGAGCTGCTCGCCCCCCACGCGGCGGTTCACCCACGGCGAGCCGTCGGTCAGCATCAGCCAGCGCAGCGCGTCCGCGCCGTGGCGGTCGATGAGCTCGAACGGGTCGAGGATGTTGCCCCGGGACTTCGACATCCGCTTGCCCTCGGCGTCGACGATGATGCCGAGGCAGAGCACGGTGCGGTAGCTGTTGCGGTCGAACAGCAGCGTCGAGACCGCCATCAGCGAGTAGAACCACCCGCGCGTCTGGTCGAGTCCCTCGGCGATGAAGTCGGCGGGGAAGAAGTCGGCGAACGCGTCCTCGCTGCCGGGGGCGTGGGGGTAGGCGAGCTGCGCGAACGGCATGGACCCGGAGTCGTACCAGGCGTCGATGACGTCGGGGACGCGCCGGGCGGCGCGGGCGCCGCCGCACGCCGGGCAGTCGATCGCCACCTCGTCGACGAACGGCCGGTGCGGGTCGAGGCCGGACAGGTCGGCGCCGGCGCGCTCGCCGAGCTCCGCGAGCGACCCGACGCACGTGACATGGCCGCAGTCGGTGCAACGCCACAGCGGCAGCGGGGTGCCCCAGTAGCGCGACCGCGACAGCGCCCAGTCGACGTTGTTCTCAAGCCAGTCGCCGTAGCGGCCGTCACGGATGTGCTCGGGGTGCCAGTCGACCTCGGCGTTGACCGCCAGCAGCCGGTCCCGGATGCGGGTCGTGGCGATGTACCACGACGGCTTCGCGTAGTAGAGCAGCGGCGTGCGGCAGCGCCAGCAGAACGGGTAGGTGTGGGTGTACTCGCCGGCGGCGAGCAACAGGCCCCGCTCGCGGAGCGCGTCGATGATCGCCGGGTCCGCCGCCTTGACGAACTGGCCGGCGAAGTCGGTGACGCGGCTGTCGAACCGGCCCTCGAGGTCCACGGGGTTCACGACGGGCAGCCCGAGCGCGGAGGCGACGCGCATGTCGTCGGCGCCGAACGCCGGCGCGAGGTGGACGATGCCGGTCCCGTCCGTCGTGGTGACGAAGTCGGCGACGGTCGCGTAGCGCCAGTCCGCCGGCGGCGTGCCGTCGGCCGATCCCGGGCCCACGAAGTCGAACGGGCCGCGGTAGTGCAGGCCGACGAGCTCGTCGACCGCGACGTCGCGGTGCACGACGGCGCCCCCGCCGAGGACCGCGTCGACGAGGTCAGCGGCCAGCACGACCGGATAGTCGTCGCCCGCCTTCCGCGCGAGGACGTAGCGGATGTCCGCGCCGACCGCGACCGCCGTGTTCGAGATCAGCGTCCACGGCGTCGTCGTCCAGACGAGCAGCGACGCGCCCTGCTCGGCGAGCGGGCCCTCGGCGACGGGGAATCGGACGTACACGGACGGGTCGACCGTGGTCGCGTAGCCCTGGGCGACCTCGTGGTCGGACAGCGCCGTGCCGCAGCGCGGGCAGTAGGGGACGACCTTGTAGCCCTCGTAGAGCAGGTCGGAGTCCCAGAGCCGCTTGAGCGACCACCAGACGCTCTCGACGTAGGGGGTCGACATCGTCCAGTACGCGTCGTCGGTGTCGACCCAGTACCCGATGCGCTCGGTGAGGCGCTCGAACTCATCGACGTAGCGCTTCACCGACTCGCGGCACTTCGCGTTGAAGGCCGCGACCCCGTAGTCCTCGATGTCCTGCTTGCGGGTGAAGCCGAGGGCCTTCTCGACCTCGATCTCGACCGGGATGCCGTGGCAGTCCCAGCCTGCCTTGCGGGGCACCCGATACCCCTTCATCGTGCGGTAGCGGGGGAAGATGTCCTTGAAGACGCGGGCCTCGACGTGGTGGACGCCCGGCCGGCCGTTCGCCGTCGGCGGGCCCTCGTAGAACCGCCACGGCGGGGCGCCCGCGCGGGCGGCGAGGGACCGTGCGAACACGTCCCGGTCGCGCCAGCGCGCGAGGACGGCCTCCTCCAACGCCGGGAACCGCGGCTGCTGCTCCACCGGAGCGAACCCCACACCAACCTCCACCGCTGCAGCTGACGACCCGCGGCGCGGATCGGCTCGTGAGCGCCGGATAGTACCGGCGGCGCCCGCCGCGCCCCGCGCCGCGGGACCGGCGCCGCTACACTGCCGCGCACCATGGCCGACCACACGGGCACCCCTCGGCCCGAGGCGCTGGACGCGGACCTCCTGTCCGACCTCCGCGGGCAGATGGAGAGTGAACGGGCGCAGCTGCGTCAGCAGATCCTGCGGCTCGAGGCCTTCCGGGACGAGTCGTGGAAGGAGCCCAGGTCCGACGACGACGCCGAGACCGGCAGCGCGACGTTCGAACGCGAGCGCACGATCTCGCTGGCGCAGAACTCACGGTCGATGGTCGCCCGGATCGACCGGGCGCTCGCGCGCATGGACGCGGGCACGTACGGTCTCTGCTCGAACTGCGGCCGGCCGATCGACCGCGACCGCCTTCTGGCCCTGCCCCACGCCGGGACGTGCATGGACTGCCAGCGGCGGGCGGAGCGGTCCCGGTGAGCGAGGAGGCACCTCCGCCCGGCGCATCGCCCGACGACGTGGCGCGCCGCCCGTCGTCGGTCCGGGCGGTCACCAGCGTCACCGGGCTGGTGGCCGCGGCGTGGTTCGCACTGGACCAGGTGACGAAGGCGCTCGCCGTCGCGACGCTCGAGGCCCAGCGCACCGTCGTCGACCTCGGGATCTTCGACCTGCGGCTGCACCGCAATCCCAACGGTGCCTTCAGCATCCCCGGGCTGTTCCCCGGCCTGTTTGTCGTCGTGACGGTCGCGGTCGTCGTGCTGGTCGTCCGTGCGCTGCCGCGCACCGACCGCCTGTCGCTGGCGGTCGCCTACGGTCTGGTGACCGGCGGGGCGCTCGGGAACGTGACCGACCGGATCCTGCGCACCCCCGGCTTCCCCGACGGCGCGGTCGTGGACTTCATCGACTTCCGCTGGTGGCCCATCTTCAACGTCGCGGACATGGGGATCGTCGTCGGGGCGCTGCTGATCGCCGGCCTGATGACCGTCGTCGACCGCGAGCAGCGGGAGGCCGCTCTGGCGGAATCCCCGCCGGCCGGCCCCGACGCCGAGCACGCCGGCGCCGACCGCGACCACGCCGCTAGGGACTAATCCGTGCCGGAGCTCCGCGAGCGGGCCGTCGGGCCGGACGACGACGGCCGGCGCGCCGACGTCCTGCTCGCCGGGTGGCTCGACGAACCGCGAGCGCGCGCGCAGGAGCGCATCGCGGCCGGTGAGGTGACGGTCGACGGGACGGTCGTCGTCAAGTCTCGCCGGGTGCGGGCGGGTGAACGTCTCGTTGTCGCCACGCCGGGCGCGGCGGCCGCTGCGAACATCCCGCCCCCGCCACCGGTCGCCGTGCGCTGGGAGGACCGTCACCTGCTGGTCGTGGCGAAGCCCGCCGGCCTCGTCGTCCACGCCGGGGCCGGAGCCCGCGGCCCGACCCTCGTCGACGCGCTACGCGGGATGGGTGTCCCCCTCGGCGGCGCCGCCGATCCTGACCGGCCCGGGATCGTCCACCGGCTCGACCGCGGGACCTCCGGCCTGCTCGTCGTCGCCAAGAGCGACGAGGCGTACCGCGGTCTGGCCGCCGCCTTCCGGACCCACGACGTCGAGCGCGAGTACTGGGCCTTGTGCGACGGCGTCCCCGACCCGCCGGTCGCGACGGTCGACGCGCCGATCGCCCGGTCGGCGGCGAACCGCACGCGCTTCACCGTCGACGCCGGCGGACGGCGTGCGGTCACCCACTACGACGTCCTCGAGGCGTTCGGGAGGGCCGCCCGGCTGCGGGTCGGGCTGGAGACCGGCCGCACCCACCAGGTGCGCGTGCACCTCGCCGCGGTCGGTCACCCGGTCGCCGGCGACCTCGCCTACGGGGCGTCCCCGGCCCTGAGGGCCGAGCTGGGCCTCGAACGGCCGGCGCTGCACGCCGGGCGGCTCGCGTTCGCCCACCCCGTCACCGGCGAGCGCGTCGCCGTCGAGGAGCCGGTCCCCGGCGACCTGGCCGCCGCCCTCGCGGTCCTGCGGGCCTGACCGGGAGCCGGGATCAAGGTGCCCGGGGCCGGTCCCGCCGGCCTCCCGCGGGCGGTCCTGCCGGCCTCCGCCGGCCTCCCGCCGGACAGTAGACTCGCCGCGCTTCCCCGCAGGTCCGAATGACTCGCCAAGGTCACACGGCTGTGATTTACTCGGCGGTCCAGGAGAACCGACCCGCCCGGGAGGCGCGACGCGACGCGATGGCCGACAGCTTCGCCCACCTCCACGTCCACACCGAGTACTCGATGCTCGACGGCGCCAGCCGGGTGGACGCCCTCATGGCCAAGGCGGCCCAGATGGGCATGCCCGCCGCAGCCATGACCGACCACGGCAACATGTTCGGCGCGATCGACTTCTACAAGGCGGGCAAGAAGCACGGCGTGAAGCCCATTCTCGGCTCGGAGCTCTACATGGCCCCGGCCAGCCGCTACACGAAGGGCAACCGGAGACAGGGCGACGAGCCGTACCATCACCTCACCCTGCTCGCCCAGACGCAGGCCGGATACAAGAACCTGATGAAGCTGGTCTCGCGGGCCTACCTCGAGGGCTACTGGTACAAGCCGCGGGCCGACAAGGAGCTGCTGGCCGAACACGCGGACGGCCTGATCTGCCTGTCGGGCTGCCTCGGCGCCGAGGTGAACCAGCTGCTGCTGGCCGGCAACCGCGACGGTGCGCTCGAAGCCGCGGCCTGGTACCGCGACGTCTTCGGCGATCGCTACTACATCGAGTTGCAGGACCACGGCATCGCCGAGCAGCACGCCACCAACGGCGATCTCATCCGCATCGCCGAGCAGCTCGGCCTCCCGCTGGTCGTCACGAACGACAGCCACTACACCGACCAGGCCGACCACGAGGCGCACGACGCCCTGCTGTGCATCCAGACCGGCTCGCAGAAGTCCGATCCCAACCGGTTCCGGTTCAAAGGCGACCAGTTCTACGTGAAGTCGCCCGCCGAGATGCAGGCGCTGTTCCCACAGCTGCCGCAGACCTGGCGCAACACCCTGGAGATCGCCGAGCGCTGCGACGTCACCCTCGAGTTCGGGACGCATCACCTGCCGCGCTTCGACTGCCCGGACGGCATGGACGAGGCGACCCACCTCCGCCGGAAGGTCTTCCAGGGCGCCGAGCAGCGGTACTGCCGGTCGGGCGGCGAGCTTCCCGCCGAGGTCCGGGCCCGGCTCGAGCACGAGCTCGGCGTCATCACCCAGATGGGCTTCCCCGCGTACTTCCTGATCGTCGCCGACCTCTGCGACCACGCCCGCGGCGCCGGCATCCGGGTCGGGCCCGGCCGCGGCTCGGCGGCGGGCTGCGCCGTCGCGTACTGCACCGGGATCACCGACCTCGACCCGATCGCGCACGGCCTGATCTTCGAGCGCTTCCTCAACCCCGAGCGCATCTCCATGCCCGACATCGACATGGACTTCGACGAGCGCCGCCGGGGGGAGATGATCCGCTACGCCCGCGACCGCTACGGCGAGGACCGGGTCGCCCAGATCGTCACGTTCTCGACGATCAAGGGCAAGCAGGCGATCCGCGACGCGTCCCGGGTGCTCGGCTACCCGTTCTCCTTCGGGGACCGGCTCGCGAAGATGATGCCGCCGCCGGTGCTCGGCAAGGACTTCCCGCTCGCGAAGTCCCGGGAGCTGTCCGCCGAGCTGCGGGCGGCATGGGAGACCGAACCCGACGCGGCAAAGGTCCTGGACACCGCCCTGTCGCTGGAGGGGCTGCGCCGCCAGCACTCGATCCACGCGGCCGGCGTCGTGATCGGGGCGGAGCCGATCACTGAGCACTGCCCCGTGCTGCGCCTGGAGGCCGACGGCGAGATCGTCACCCAGTACGACGGCGGCATGGTCGAGGACATCGGCCTGCTGAAGATGGACTTCCTCGGGCTGCGCAACCTCACCGTCATCACCGACGCCCTGCGCCACATCGAGGCGAGCACCGGCCGGGCGCTGCGGATCGAGGACGTGGCCCTCGACGACCCGCTGACCTACAAGATGCTCGCCGAGGGCGACACCGACGGCGTCTTCCAGCTCGACGGCGCCGGCATGAAGGCCCTGTGCCGACAGCTGAAACCGGACTGCTTCGACGACATCGTGGCGCTGCTCGCGCTCTACCGGCCGGGGCCGATGGCGGCGGGGCTCCACACCGAGTACGCGCGCCGCAAGCACGGAGAGTCGAAGGTGACCGTCCCCCACGCGGACCTCACCGAGATCCTCGACGCGAGCTACGGCATCCTCGTCTACCAGGAGCAGGTCCTCACGATCGCGCAGAGGATCGCGGGATTCACGCTCGGCGAGGCGGACCTGCTGCGCCGCGCGATCGGCAAGAAGAAGCAGGCGGAGATGGAGGCGCAGCGGCGGGCGTTCCTCGACGGCTGCGTGGCGCGTGGCTACGCCCCGGAGCTCGGCAAGGAACTCTGGGACCTCATCGAGGGGTTCGCCGACTACGCGTTCAACAAGTCGCACTCCGCCGGGTACGGGCTGGTCAGCTACCAGACCGCCTGGCTCAAGGCCAACCACCCGGTCGAGTACATGGCGGCGCTGCTGACGTCGGTGAAGGGCAACAAGGACCGCCTGCCGCTCTACCTGCACACCTGCCGGGTGATGGGCATCACCGTCCTGCCGCCGGATGTGAACTCCTCCGAGCTCGACTTCGCCCCGGCCGGGTCGCACCCGACCTCGCAGATCAGGTTCGGGCTCTCGGCCGTCCGCAACGTCGGGGAGCAGGTCGTCACCTCGATCATCGCGGCCCGCACGGCCAGGGGCCGCTTCACCGACTTCGCCGACTTCGCCGCCAAGGTGGACGGGGCCTGCCTCAACAAGCGCACGGTCGAGTCGCTGATCAAGGCCGGCGCCTTCGAGGCGCTCGGGACCCCGGAGCGGCCCCACCCGCGCAAGGGGCTCCTCGCGGTCTTCGAGACGATCTGCGAGCAGGCCTGCGCCACGAAGCGCGCCGAGTCCGAGGGCCAGTTCTCGTTGTTCGGCGTCCCCGAGGAGGGGCCGGCGGCCGGGGCGCTGCCGGCGATCGACGTGCCCGACGTGGAGTTCGACCGCGCCGACAAGCTCGCCGCCGAGCGCGAGATGCTGGGCCTGTACGTCTCGGACCACCCGCTGCTCGGTCTCGAGCGCATGCTGTCGGACCTGTCGACCGTCCCGATCGGGCGCCTGCCGGAGACGGGGGCCACCGGGGCCGTCACGATCGCCGGGATCCTCACCGGGATCCAGAAGAAGTTCACGAAGCGCGGGGAGCCCTACGTCGTCGGGGTCTGCGAGGACCTCCAGGGCGGCGTCGAGGTGCTGTTCTTCCCGACCGTCTACGCCGCGAACGCCGACCTGCTCGTCGAGGACGCCATCGTCTGCGTGACCGGTCGGCTGGACCTGGGGGACACGCCGAAGATCGTCGCGACCGCCGTGCGCGCCCCCGACCTGTCGGAGGCGACGGGCGCGCCGCTGCTGCTCACCCTCGCGCCGCAGCAGTGCACCGCCGACGTCGTCGCCCGCCTCCGCACCGTCCTCACCGACCACCGGGGGCACGTCCCCGTCCACCTGCGGCTGCCGGGCGCGGACGGTCCGCCCACGACGCTGCGCCTTGGCGACGACCTCTGCATCCGCCGCGACCCCGGGCTGTACGCCGAACTCAAGATGCTGCTGGGGGCAGGGGCGGTTGTTTGACACCGGCCCCGCCGGGGCGTACACCCCCGATGAGTCGGCCGCGGCGGGCGTCGGGCGGCGCGTCGGGCGGCGCGGCCCCTGAACGAGGCACGGAGGATCCCATGGCGAAGCACCTCGTCCTGCGCCGGCGTACGGCGTTCCTGGTCGCCCTGCTGCTGGCGGTGATCGCGCTGGTGGGCGGGGCCGGCCCGGCCCTGGCTGCCGAGGCGATCATCACCCCCGGAGCGCTCACCAGGGTCGAGATCACCGAGGACCTCAACTGTGCCGTCGACCACGTCGCCGACGAGCGTTCCGAGTTCTACCTCGACACGGCGTGCGCCACGCTCGTCGCGACCGGCGGCACCCTCTACGGCCCCGCGGCCATCCCCGCAGGCGACTTGGGCGCGTCGCCGCGGACGACGGTGACCGCCGTCAGCCAGTCCGCGGTCACGGGCGCGGGGACGGCCGCCGATCCGTTCCGGATCTCCACGGTCGTCGACCTCGGGACGTCGGGCCTGCGGGTCACCGAGACGGACAGCTACGTCGCCGGGCAGGAGTCCTACCGCACCGACGTGGCGCTGGAGAACCGCGGAGGCGCCGCGGCCAGTGGCATCCTCTACCGCGCCGGCGACTGCTACCTGCAGAACAGCGACTCCGGGTTCGGCGTCATCGACGAAGCCACGGGGGCGGTGGCGTGTCTCGCGCAGGACCTCGACAACCCCGGCACGCCGGGCGACCGGATCGAGCAGTGGCTGCCGCTGACGGCCGGCAGTTCCTTCCTCCACGCCCAGTACGCCGAGGTGTGGGGCAAGATCGGGGCGCAGGAGCCCTTCGACAACACCTGCCGCTGCGACGCGCTGATCGACAACGGCGCGGGGCTGTCGTGGAACTTCACCGTCGCGGCGGGCGCATCGGCGAGCTACTCGCATCTCACGACCTTCTCGCCGCTCGGCCAGGTCCCGCTGACGATGTCCAAGGCGGCCGACGAGCCGACGTCCCCACCCGGGGGGACGAACGGCTACATGATCACCGTCACGAACGGCAACGAGGCGGCGGCGACGCTCGACGCCGTCGTCGACACGCTGCCCGACGGCTTCGGCTACGTGGCGGGATCCACCACGGGGGCGACCACGACGGACCCGGCCGTGTCAGGGCAGGAGCTGACCTGGACCGGTCCCTTCGAGGCGCCCGCCGGCGGCGCGGTGACGCTGGCGTTCGACGTCACGGTCGCCTCCCAGCCGGGGACGTACACGAACGAGGCCGGCGCGACGAGCGCGGACTTCGTCGTGAGCCCGACCGGGCCGACGGCGCCGATCGAGGTCACCGACGAAGGACCGCCGCCCCCCGAGGGGCCGGTCGACCGCGTCGCCGGCCTCAGCCGGATCGAGACCGCCGTCGAGGTGTCGATGGTGAGCTTCCCAGAGTCGGCCACGACGGTCGTGCTCGCCCGCGCCGACACCTACCCCGACGCGCTCGCCGGTGCGCCGCTCGCCCGGTCGCTCGACGCGCCCATCCTGCTGACGTCGCCGGCCGGCCTCCACCCCGGCACCCGCGACGAGATCAACCGGCTCGGCGCGACCAGGGCGGTCCTGCTCGGCGGTGAGAATGCCCTGTCGGCCGAGGTCGCCACCAACGTCGTGCAGGACACGACCGCCACGCAGGTCGACCGCATCGGCGGCGCCAGCCGGTTCGACACGGCGGCGCTGATCGCGGCACAGGTCGGCGGCACCGAGGTCTACGTCGCCGAGGGCTTCGACCCCGATCCCCGGCGGGGATGGCCCGACGCGCTCGCGGCATCGTCGGTCGCGGCGTTCCAGCAGCGGCCGATCCTGCTCGTCGACACGACCAACCTGCCCGAACCGACCCGCGCGGCGCTCGACGACCTCGGCATCACCGCGGCCACCCTGGTGGGCGGCGAGGCGGCGGTGTCGGCGGCGGTCCAGGCGGCGATCGCGGCAGAGGGCGTGACGGTCGAGCGCCTCGGCGGCCGCACGCGCTACGAGACCGCCGGGCTGCTCGCGCAGGCGTCCCTCGATGCGGGCATGAGTGCCGCCGGCTCGTGGATCGCGAGTGGCGAGAACTTCCCCGACGCGCTGGTCACCGGTCCGGCGGCTGCCAAGGCGGACGGCGTGCTGATGCTCGTCCACCCTGCGGACCTCGACAACTCGCCGCCGGCCCGAGCCTACCTGGAGGGCAACGCCGGCGACATCGAGCAGGTGTTCCTGCTCGGCGGCCCCGGCGCCATCTCCCCGAACGTCGAAGCCCAGATCGGCGCGGTCATCGGGTGACGTGCGGCACCGCCGCGCGGGCGGCGCAGCCCGCGAGGTGGTCGTTCACCACGCCCATCGCCTGCATCAGCGCGTAGGCGGTCGTCGGGCCGACGAACCGGAAGCCGTGCCGCTTCAGCGCCTTGGACAGCGCGGTCGACTCCGGCGTGACCGCGGGGATGTCCGCCGCCGTGCGCGGGGCGGGGCGGGCGGCGGGCGCGAACGACCAGACCAGCGACGACAGGGTCTCCGGGCCGCCGAGGTCGAGCGTCGCCCTGGCGTTGGAGACGGTCGCCTCGATCTTCGCGCGGTTGCGGACGATGCCGGCGTCGGCCGCCAACCGCGCGACGTCGGCGGCGTCGAAGCGGGCGACGGCATCGACGTCGAAGCCGGCGAAGGCGGCGCGGAAGGCGGGTCGCTTCCGCAGGATCGTCAGCCACGACAGCCCGGCCTGGAACCCCTCGAGGCACAGCTTCTCGAACAGCCGGTCACCGTCGGCGACGGGACGGCCCCACTCGGCGTCGTGGTAGGCGACGTAGTCGGGATCGGCGCCGCACCACCAGCACCGGGCCACGCCGTCGGGTCCGACCCGGAGCCCGGTCATCCCTAGTTGAGCTCGGACCCGCAGGGGTCCGGCGGGCGCAGCGAGCCCACGGTGCCGAAGTGCCGCATCAGCCCGGTCTCGCGCCTGAGCACCCGCAGGGCCGCCGCCAGGCGCTTCGCCGTCGAGTCGTACTCGAGGAGCTGCTGCTGTTCGGGCACCTCCACCTGGACCGCCGCGGCGGCCAGGTAGGCGAGCTCGTTCGGCTCCGACGGGATGCGCTCCAGCAGCTGGGCGGGGGCGCCGAGCGCGGCCAGGTAGGGCAGCAGCAGCGAGCGGACCCGCCGGGCGCAGGCGTGGTCGGTGGCGTCGCAGCGCGGCTCCTCGATGAGGTCGACCCGGGCCCGCAGGTACGGGGTGCCGGGCATCAGCGCACGGACGCGGAAGCGCTGGAGGCCCCGAGAGAGGATGTCGAGCCGGCCGTCCGGACGCTCCTCGACGGTCTCGATCCGGGCGACGGTCCCGACCGAGAAGATGTCGGCGGCGTCCCCGACCTCGCGCCCCGCGCGAATGGCGACGACCCCGAACCGGCGGTCGGCGGCCATGCAGTCGGCCAGCATCCTGCGGTACCGCGGTTCGAAGAGGTGGAGCGGCAGCGGCCGTCCCGGGAACAGGACGACGTGCAGGGGGAACAGCGGCAACTCCATCGCGGCCAGGCTACGGTTCGCGCGCCCGGCTGTCCTGGCATCGCACCGCCCCGGCGTCACCGGCGGCGGCTTCGTGGCGGGGACCGGGGTCGCTACAGTCCCCCCATGCTCGCGCGCATCGACCTCCGCGGCGACCGGTCCGGCCCCGTGCCCAGGCTGCCGCGCGCGTCGCCGGAGACGGTCGCGTCGGCCCGGCGGGCCGCCGGAGAGGTCGTCGATGCGGTGCGCGCGGAGGGGGACGCGGCGGTCGCGCGCTTCGCCGAGCGCTTCGACGGCTGGTCCGGCGGGCCGCTGGAGGTCCCGCGGGCCGAGGCTCGCTCGGCCCTCGCGGCGCTCGACCCCGCGCTGCGGGCGGCGCTCGAGCGGGCCGTCGACCAGGTCCGATGGTTCCACGAGCGCTCGCGGCCGCAGGACTGGCGGGAGGAACGCGGCGGTGCGGTGCTGGGGGTCGTCCACCGGCCGCTCCGCAGGGTGGGGGTGTACGTCCCGGGCGGCCGTGCGGTGTACCCGTCGACCGTCGTGATGACGGTCGTGCCCGCCCGGGTGGCCGGCGTGGACGAGGTGGTTTTGTGCACGCCGCCCGACCGCGACGGGCGCGTGAACGCGACCGTGCTCGCCGCGGCGGCGCTCACCGGCGCCGACCGGATCCTCCGGGTCGGCGGCGCGCAGGCCGTGGCCGCCATGGCCTACGGGACGGCGAGCGTGCCCCGCTGCGACAAGGTGGTCGGACCCGGAAACGTCTACGTCGCGGAGGCCAAACAGCGCGTCGCCGCGGACGGCGCGTGCGGCATCGATGCGCTCGCCGGCGTGACGGAGGTGGCGGTCATCGCCGACGCGGCGGCCGACCCCGGCCTCGTCGCCGCCGACCTCGTCGCCCAGGCCGAGCACGACCCGCTCGCCGCCTGCCTGCTCATCACCCCGTCCGAGGAGCTCGCGGCCGCGGTCGACGCCGCGCTGGAGGAGGAGGTCGCCGCCACCCGCCACATGGACCGGGTGCGACAGGCCCTGGCCGGACAGGGCGCCGTCGCCCTGGTCGACGATCTCGACCACGCCGTGGAGGTCGCCGACGCGTTCGCCCCTGAGCACCTGGAGGTGCAGACCGCCGACGCGGCGGCCGTGGCGGCGGGGGTGCGCGCAGCCGGAGCGATCTTCGTCGGGGCCGACAGTCCCGTGTCGCTCGGCGACTACTGCGCCGGCCCGAACCACACCCTGCCGACCGGTGGCACCGCGCGGTTCACCGGCGGGCTGCGGACCGACGACTTCCTCGTGCCGATCAACTGGGTGGAGTACTCGCGGGTCGCTCTCGCGGCGCTGGAGCCCGTCGTCGCCGCGCTCGGCGAGGCCGAGAACCTTCCGGCCCACGTCCGGGCGGTCAGGGCCCGGCTGGAGCCGGGTCGGTGACCGAGCGCGTCCCCGTGCGCCCGGACCTTGAGGACACGGAGCCGTACGGGGCGCCGCAGCTGTCCGTCGCCGTGCGGCTGGCCACGAACGAGACGCCGTACCCGCCGCCGCGCGCCTTCTCGGAGCGGCTCGCGGCCCGGATCGCCGAGCTGGAGCTGAACCGCTATCCCGACCGCCGGGCGACGGCGCTGCGCTCGGCGTTGGGCGCGCGGTTCGGGCTCCCGGTCAACAGGGTGTGGGCGGCGAAGGGCTCGAACGAGGTCCTCCTCCAGCTGTTCCAGGCCTACGGCGGACCCGGCCGGCGGCTCCTGCTGTTCCGGCCCGGGTATTCGGCCCATCCGCTCATCGCCCGGGTGGCGTCCACCGGCGTCGTCGAGATGGATCTCGACGAGTCGTTCCGCCTCGGCGCGGACGCCGCCCGCGAGGCGGTCACGGCCTGCGACCCCGACGTGGTCGTCGTCGCGAGCCCGAACAACCCGACCGGGATCGCGGTCGACCCCGACGTCGTCCGCGCGCTGCACGACGGCGGCCGGGCGCTCGTGGTCGTCGACGAGGCCTACGTCGAGTTCGCCGGCGCCCGCGCCTCGGCCGTCGCGCTCCTCGACGAGCTCCCTCGGCTGGTGGTCTGCCGAACGTTCTCGAAGGCCTGGCGGCTCGCCGGGCTGCGGCTCGGCTACCTCCTCGCCCACGCTTGGGTGATCGATGACCTCCGCAAGGTGCGGCTGCCGTACCACCTCGACACCCTGACACAGGCCGCCGGCCTGGCCGCCATCGAGCTCGCGGACGAGGTGACCGCCCACGTCGCCGGCCTCTGCGCCGAACGCGAGCGCCTGCGCTCGGCGATGGCCGCCCTCGACGGCGTCGAGGTGTTCGACTCGGCGGCGAACTTCCTGCTGTTCCGCACCGCCGTTGACGACCTCTTCGACCGCCTGCTCGCGGGCGGCGTGCTCGTGCGCGACTTCTCGGCCCTTCCCCGCCTGGAGCGGTGCCTGCGCGTGACGGTCGGCACGCCAGCGGAGAACGATTCCTTCGTCAGCGCCCTGGAGGAGTCGCTCACATGACCAGGACCGCACGCATCTCACGGTCGACCGGGGAGACGCGGGTCGACGTCACGATCGACCTGGACGGCACCGGGCGGACCGACGTGTCGACGGGAGTCCCGTTCTTCGACCACATGCTCGACCAGCTCGGTCGCCACGGGCGCCTCGACCTCGTCGTGCGGACCGACGGGGACCTGGAGGTCGACGCGCACCACACCGTGGAGGACACCGGCATCGCGCTCGGCCAGGCACTCGCCGAGGCGCTCGGCAACAAGGCCGGCGTCGAGCGCTTCGGCGACGCGACCGTCCCCGTCGACGAGGCCCTGGTGCGGGCGGCCGTCGACCTGTCGGGCCGGCCCTACCTGGTCTACGACGCCGACACGCCGGTCGAGCTCGTCGGCACCTACGAGACGACGCTGACCAAGCACTTCTTCGAGTCCGTGGTCGCGAACGCGCGCATCACCCTGCACGTGCAGAAGCTGGCGGGGGAGGGCAGCCACCACATCCAGGAGGCGGTGTTCAAGGCGGTCGCGGTCGCCCTGCGCCGGGCGGTCACGATCACGGGCACCGGGGTCCCGTCGACCAAGGGGACCCTGTAGCGCCGGGTCAGCCCAGGCGGGCCAGCGCGAGCGCCAGACCGCCGAGGCTGACGACGGTCCCCGCCATGGTGAAGATCATCGCGCGGGTCTGGGAGCTCACCGCGGCGTTCAACTCGCCGCGGAAGACCGCGATCAGGCGCTGCTCGAGCAGCTCGAACCGCTGATCGATGAGCGCGAACCGGTGCTCGAACCGTTGCTCGAGCCGTTGCTCGAGCTGATCGAGGTCGCGCTTGGTGGCCAGTTCGGCGAAGTCGACCGGGGGCAGGTAGGTCATGAGGGTGCTCGCGTGCTCGGCCCCGAGGGTCTCCTCGAGTCGCGTGAACAGATCATGCCGCGCGCGCTCGTCGATCGCCACCTTCCTCACCTCCGGGGCGAGAATAGCGATCCGCCGCGTTGCCCATCCTCCGCGCCGCGTGTCCTGTGGACATCCTGCGAGGATGGCGCCATGACCGTCCGCATCGCCGTCCTCGACTACGGCGCCGGCAGCCGGCGGTCGGCCGAGAAGGCGCTCGCCCCGCGCCTGCGGGGATCCTGCAGCGTGGGTCAGCCCAGACGGGCCAGCGCGAGCGCGAGACCGCCGAGGCTGACGACGGTTCCCGCCATCGTGAAGATCATCGCGCGGGTCTGGGAGGTCACCGCCGCGTTGAACTCGCCGCGGAAGACCGCGATCAGGCGCTGTTCGAGCAGATCCAACCGCTGATCGAGGTCGCGCTTGGTGGCGAGTTCTGTGAAGTCGATCGGGGGCAGGTAGGTCATGAGGGTGCTCGCGTGCTCGGCCCCGAGGGTCTCCTCGAGTCGCGTGAACAGCTTTCCATGACGGTCGCTGCGCGACCGCCACAACCGAGGTCACGGGAATCGCCTCGGACGAGCCTCGGCGATTCACGAGTCAGATCATGCCGCGCGCGCTCGTCGACTGCCACCGTCCCTCACCTCCGAGGCGAACATAGCGACTCGACAGGCGGCGGGCGCCCGCGACCGCGTGCCTTGTGGACACCCTGCGAGGATGGGTCCATGACTGTCCGCATCGCCGTCCTCGACTACGGCGCCGGCAACCTGCGGTCCGCCGAGAAGGCGCTCGCCCGCGCCGGCGCCGACGCCTTCGTGACCGCCGACCCGGACGCCGCCGCCGCGGCGGACGCGCTCGTGGTGCCGGGCGTCGGCCACTTCGGCGCGTGCGTGCGGCAGTTCCGCGACGCGCGGCTGTTCGACCTCGTCCGCGGCTGGGTGGACCAAGGCCGCCCGCTGCTCGGCGTGTGCGTCGGGATGCAGATCCTCTACGCGGGCAGCGAGGAGGACCCCGGCGCGGCCGGCCTCGGCCTGCTGCCCGGCAGGGTGCGGCGGCTCCCGCCCGCGGTGAGGGTGCCGCACATGGGCTGGAACACCGTCCTGGCGACCCGGGACGACCCGGTGCTCGCCGGCGTCGCCGGGGAGCAGGTCTACTTCGTGCACTCCTACTACGCCGAGCCCGGCGACGCCGGGCAGGTGGTCGCGACGTCGGACTACGGGCCCGGCTTCCCGTGCGTCGTCCGGGTCGGCAGCGTCGTCGGCACCCAGTTCCACCCCGAGAAGTCCGGGATCGTCGGGGCGCGGCTGCTCGCGAACTGGGTCAGCGCCGTCGCCCGGGCCTCGGTCCGGTGACGTTCACGCTTTATCCGGCCGTCGACATCCAGGATGGGCGGGCCGTCCGGCTCGTCCGGGGCCGCGAGGACTCCACGACGGTCTACGACGCGGACCCGGTCGCGGCGGCGAGGCGCTTCGCCGACGCCGGCGCGCAGTGGCTCCACGTCGTGGACCTCGACGCGGCCTTCACCGGCGTCCCCCGCAACCGGCACCTGATCGCCGACATCGTCGAGGCCACCGGCGTGCCGGTCCAGGCGTCGGGCGGCGTCCGCTCGATGGCAGACCTCGACGCGTCCGTCGGCTACGGCGCGAGCCGCGTCGTGATCGGCACGACGGCGCTGGAGGAACCGGCGTTCGTGGCGGCCGCTGTCGCCGCGCACGGCGAGAGGGTCGCCGTGGGACTGGACGCGGAGGGGACGACCCTGAAGGCGCGCGGGTGGACGGCGGAGTCGGGGGACCTGTTCGACGCGCTCCACCGCTTCTCGATGATGGGCGTCGCCCGCTTCGTCTTCACCGACATCGCCCGCGACGGCATGCTGACCGGGCCGAACGTGGCCCGCCTCCGCGAGGTCGCCGAGGCGACGCCCGCGCGGGTCACCGCCAGCGGTGGGGTGGCATCGCTCGACGACCTGCGCGTCCTGCGGACCGCGCATCCCCGGGTCGACGGGGCGATCGTCGGCAAGGCGCTCTACGCGGGGCGCTTCACCCTCGCCGAGGCCCTGGAGTGCTGCCGGTGACCCTGTCCGCGCGGGTGGTCCCCTGCCTGGACGTCGACGGCGGCCGGGTCGTGAAGGGCGTGCAGTTCGTCGACCTCCGCGACGCCGGGGATCCGGTGGAGCTCGCGCGCACCTACGACGCCGAAGGCGCCGACGAGCTCGTGTTCCTCGACATCACCGCGTCAAGCGACGGGCGCGACACGATCCTCGACGTCGTCCGGGCGACCGCTGAGGAGGTCTTCATCCCGCTGACCGTCGGGGGCGGCGTGCGCTCGGTCGCCGACGTGCAGCGGCTGCTGCGGGCGGGGGCGGACAAGGTCTCGCTCAACACGGCGGCCGTCCAGCGTCCCGACGTGCTGTCCGAGGCCGCCGACGCGTTCGGCGCGCAGTGCGTCGTGGCCGCCGTCGACGCCAGGTCCAGGCGCACCGCTCCCCACGCGGCCGCCGCTCGGTCCGCGGGCTTCGAGGTCTTCGTCCACGGCGGCAGGACCCCGACCGGGCTCGACGCCGTCGCCTGGGCGGCCGAGTGCGAGCGCCGCGGTGCCGGCGAGATCCTGCTGACGTCGATGGACCGCGACGGGTCGCACGCCGGATTCGACCTCGAGCTGCTCCGGGCCGTCACGGCGGCCGTCAACGTGCCGGTCATCGCCTCGGGGGGCGCGGGAACGCTCGAGCACATGGTGGAGGCGGTCGCGATCGGCGGGGCCTCGGCGGTCCTCGCCGCGTCGATCTTCCACTTCGGCGAGTTC
>JACCXR010000245.1 GCA_013696915.1 Euzebyaceae bacterium | reverse complement strand
GCTGACGGCGCGATCGAGCGGGCGCCCGTACGTGCGCACGACTTGGCGGGACGGCGCGTCGACGCCTCCCGACAGCACGACGCCTCTGCGTCGCGTGGCCCCGCACGCCATCGACACCGCCTCGGCGACGGCGCTGCCGCCGTCGTAGAGGCTGGCGTTGGAGACCGGCAGCCCCGTGAGCGCGCAGATCGCCGTCTGGTACTCGAACAGCGCCTGGAGCATCCCCTGGCTGACCTCAGGCTGGTAGGGCGTGTACGCCGTCAGCAGCTCACCGCGGGAGGTGAACGCCGCGTCGACGGCCGGGACGACGTGGTCGTAGGCGCCGCCGCCCGCGAAGCACACCGCCGCGGTGGAGTTCGCCGCCGCGAGCCGGCCCATCCGGCCGAGCACCTCGTCCTCGGTCAGGCCGGTGGGCAGCTCGAGCGGCCGGTCGAGACGGGACGCGGCGGGGATGTGGTCGAACAGCGCGTCGAGGCCGGTCGCCCCGACGGCGGCGAGCATCGCCTCGAGGTCGTCGGCCGTGTGCGGGCTGACCTCCACGTCGCTCCTTGCGCGGTCCGTGCGCTGAGGGCCCCGGGGTGACCGCCGGGCGCCCTCGCGCGGCCGGGCGGTCCGCCGAGACCCGCGCGCGAGTCTCTCCGGCCGCCGTCGCCGAACCGCGGGGGCCGGTCGGGTCAGGTCGCCGTCAGCGTCCCGCGACGGCCTCCGCCCGCGGCGGGTCGGCGCGCTCGGCCGGGAGCTCGGCGATGTCGGCTTCGAGCTCGGCGTACACCGGGTCGAGCGCGATCGCGAACACGCCCTGCCCGCGCTGGAGCAGATCGATGATCTGCAGGTCGTCGTCCAGGGCGTAGACCTTGCTGCCGTCGCTGAGCAGGTTGATGTTGCGCAGCGAGAGCCCGCGCTCCCGGACGAACTCGATCGCCGAGCGGATCCGCTGGAGGCTGACGCCCGCGTCGAGCAGCCTCTTCACCACCTTGAGCATCACGATGTCGTCGAAGCCGTACAGCCGCTGGGATCCGGAGCCGTCGGCGTCACGGACCGAGGGCGTGACCAGCCCCGTCGTCGTCCAGTAGTCGAGCTGGCGGTAGCTGATCCCGACGATCTTGCACACCGCGGGCCCGCGGTAGCCGGCGGGCCCCAGGTCGAATCCCGGCAGCGGGATGTCCCGCGGACGCCGGCTGGGACGGCCCGGTTGCGACGCCATCACAACTCCCCTCGCTCCGGCCGGCCGGACGGGGGAGGCGGCCTGCCGGGCCGACGGCCCCAGTGGTGGTCAGATGGGGCGAGGCCGGCTCATCCCAGACGCTCGATGACGACCTGCGCCACGGGATCCGTCCATCCGTGCGTCCCGGGGTCGAGGTCGCCGACGCCCTGGACGTTGCCGTGCGGGGCGATCGGCATGTGCGGATCGGTGTCCACGGCCTCGTTGACGTTGCTGTCCGGGTCACCGGGCAGCGGCACCGGGCCGAGGCCCGAGCAGGGGTCGACGAGGTGCTCGCTCAGTTCGGTGTTGTCCTCGGTGCCGGCGTCGTAGCCCACGACGTCAAAGGTCGCGCTGCCAGAGTCGGGCAGGGTGACCCCGTCCAGGCCGAGGAAGCCGTCGTTCGTGCAGATCAGCATGGTGGCGATCGAGAAGACGTCGCCCGGCCGGGCGGTCAGCTCGAGCATGATCTGCTCCGAGAACATGCCGCGGGTGATCCCCATGGGGGTCAGCGGCATACCGACGGCCACGTCGGTCACCTGGTCGGACTCGGCGAGCAGCTTCGCCATCGGCGCGGGCATGCCGTCCTCGGCGATGGCCTCGAGCTGCGGTGACGCCACCGCCCCGACCTGGAAGACGTGCAGCCCCGGCTGGTGGCTGGCGGCCACCGGCGGAGAGAACGGCTGCCCGCCCGTCAGGTTCGCGATGGTCACGCGGTAGGCGGCCTCCGCCCGCCGGTGACCGAGCAGCCCGGCGGCCGCGTCGCAGGCCGCCGCCTCGGTGAACGGCCCGCACACCAGCGCGGTCGCGCCGGTGCCGGCGCTGGTCGCCAGATACTCCTGCGTCGCTGCGGGCAGGCCGCCGCCGTCCGCGAGCAGCACCGGGAAGCCCCGTTGGGCCGCCATCGCAGCGGCCGGGAAGCCCGCCGCCCAGCTGTCCTCGCGGAATCCGTCGACGAGGATGACGCCGGGGGCGTCGTCGACGTCGGGATAGCCGAAGGCGATGCGGGCCACCTCGACCGCGGTGGCGTCGCGCGTCGCGCCGGCCTCGCGTATGACCTCGATGCCGAGGCCGACGAGCTCCTGCTCGACCGCGGCGCTGACCGCGTGGGTGCCGCCCTTGATGATCACCTTCGCCACCATGGAGTCCCCGTCGAGGTAGTCACGGGTCGACGGGCTGAGGGCGGCCTGGTCGGTGAACAGGATCGGGACGCCGGCGTTGGCGCCGGCCGCGCCGCCGGCGAGCGAGTCGGCGAACGCCGTGGTCATGTCGCCTCCGCTCGGGTAGGCGCGCGCGACGATGGCGGCCTCGCTCGACGCGAAGCGCCCCTGGGCGATCTCGATCGCCGTCTCGACGCGGGTCGGCCCCGACAGGCGGCCGACCGTGTAGCCCATGCCTTCCAGCTGGTCGCGCACGGCCGCGGAGATCGCCTGGATGCCGCCGAGGATGGTGACCTGCTCCACCTCGAGCCGCTGCAGCTCCGCCGCGGTCGCCGCTGACAGCTCGTCGGTGTCGGTGAGCAGCAGCGGCGCGCCGCCGCCGGCGCCCTGCAGGCTTCCGGAGGCGAGGTTGTCGGCGAACACGTCGTCGCGACCGAGGACCGCCTGGCTCGCCCCTTGAGGGAACGTCGCCTGGCTGAACGCGACCGCCGCATCGACGGGGTCCTCACCCTCCAGCGCGAGCTCCTCCAGCGGGGGCAGCGGCGATAGCACCCAGATCTTGCCGGTGTTCGGCTGGATGATGTCGAGTCCCGGCTCGAAGATGCCGAAGTCGACGACGTACAGCTCGCCCTGGTGGAACTTGACGTCGAGGGGCTTGTTGAAGCTGGCCGGATCGAACAGCTCCTCGGGGGTGGAGCCCTGGTTGACGAAGAAGTCAAAGACCTCGCCGGTCTCCCGGTCGACCCGCACCACCTTGTAGCCGGTGAACTCGCGCGTGCCCGTCTGCGGCGGGAACGAGCCGCTCTCGGTCACGAACAGGTCGCCGACGTAGCCGAAGTCGCCGCTCGTGGAGATGTCGAACTTCGTGGCCGCCGAGTGGTCGCCGAGCGTGGCGAACGCCTGCGCGACGTCGAGCTGCGCGCGGAACGACTCGCTGAGCACGAAGTCCGGGCACTGCCCCGCGGACAGCGGGTCGCTGCAAAACAGAGGGTCCGTCACCGGGAGCACCTCGTTGGTCTCCGGGTCGTGGAAGTAGTCCGGCCAGCCGGCGAACTCGGCCTCGCCGCCGACCTCGAAGGCGAACAGGTCGTCATGGTCGCGGCTGACCCCGCGGGACCCGACCTGGCGGATCTCACCCTCGACCATCCCCGAGCGCACGTCCGAGCCGTTGTTCGACACGAACATCGTCCCGGGCTCGAACGGGTCCAGTCCGACGCCGACCGGGTTGCGCAGCCCCCACTTCTCCAGCCGCATGGTCGAGGCCGGGTCGGTGGCGTCGGGGTCGAAGGAGTAGACGGCGCCGCCGCCCGCGATCATGCCCTCCTGCGGTGTCGACGGCGTCGCCGCCGGGATGACGGTCCCCGGCTCGATCGGCCCGGAGCCGAACGGCTGGTACGGTGCGGTCACCGCGGTGTCGGCGGGATCGCTCGTCCGCGGATCGGGCGAGGTGTACTCGTCACCGTCCAGCTCCAGGTCCACCGCCGCGAACTCGCGAAACGTCGGCGCGAGCTCGAGCCAGCCGGCGGCGGCGTTGTCGGGACCGACCACCGAGGTGTTCGTCGCCGTACCCTGTCCGAAGTACGCGCGGCCCTCGACGTCGAAGACGATCTCGTTGGTCGCGTGGTCGCCCGTCGAGGGCAGGTTGGTGAGCACGGTCGTGAAGGTGCCCGCGGGGTCGTCGGGGGCGAAGCGGGAGATCGCCCCGACCAGCCAGTCGTTCGCGCCGCGCTGCCGGTGGGTCAGGTAGAGCATCCCCTCGTGCCAGGTGACGTCGACGAACGGCGGCGCGAGCGTGCCGGCGGGGAGGTCGCCGGGTTCCAGGACGATCTCGGTCGAGCCGTCCGCGGCCACCGCCTTCACTGTCGCCAGGCTGCCGGGCGTGTAGCCGGCCTCGCTGACCCAGACGCGGGGCCCGCCCTCCTCGAACGCGATGCCGTCCGGCTGGTCGAGCCCGGTCGCGATGGCGCGCGCCTGGTAGCCGGGCGGCACCGCCACCCCGCCGAGGGACGCCTCGTCAGGCGGCACCTGCGCCGCCGCCGGCGCGGTGGAAAGGACCAGCATCGCCAGGACGAACGCGACGGTACGACGCATGATTTGATTGCTCCTCGCACGGGTTCCGGGCCGCGACCGTAGTCGGACCCGCGCCCG
>JACCXR010000224.1 GCA_013696915.1 Euzebyaceae bacterium | reverse complement strand
GGCAGCAGTACCGCTTCGCCCCGGAGGCGGAGGAGGCCTTCCGGGACTACCTGGTGCGGCGGATGCAGCAACCGCGCTTCGCCAACGGGCGCAGCGTCCGCAACGCCCTCGACCGTCTGCGCATGCGGCACGCCAACCGGCTGTGGGATGCGATCGACGGCGGGGACGACAAGGTGTCGAAGGGCGACCTGGTCACCATCACGGCCGACGACATCCACGCCAGCCGGGTCTTCGACTTCGCGCGCGACCCCGAGACGAGCTGAGCGGTCCGCCACGGCGACCGCGGCATGCTCCCTGCAGAGCGTCGGGTCTCCCGTCGCACGGGTGGACCGCGATCCCCGGAGCGGCACGACCGACGTGGCGGCGGGCGGTGCTCGTGGGCACTAGCGACCGTCGGTTGCGGCCTCCTCACTCATTGCGAAACACTGCCATGCGGATGCTGCGCGGACCGCGATAGCCACGCGTTCGGCAGCCTCCCTTGGGTCGTCGTGCTCCCACACCCGAATCACGGTCCATCCCGCCTTCATGAGCCGAGCGTCGGTGTCGCGGTCACGCGCCGCGTTGCCTTCCAGCTTGTCCCGCCACCACTCGGCGTTTGTCCTCGGCCAGCTGCAGTGTCGAGGGCAGGCGTGCCAGTAGCAGCCGTCCACGAAGACGGCCACCCTGGCTCCGGAGAACACGAGATCGGCGCGGCGACCCACCGCACGCTCGGGGCGCACGTCCAGGCGGTAGCGCAGGCCGCGCGCGTGCAGCAGACGGCGCAGGGCAAGCTCCGGCGACGTATCCCGGCGCGGCTGGCGCTGCATGCGGCGGCGCGTTGCATCGTCGGAGGGAGGTGGCGCTGCCGCCAAGGGCCGACTCACCCGGTGGAGGCTACGAAATCCTTCAGCGGCTCGAGGTCATGCTCCCAGACACATGCACGCCGTCGGCCTGCGCGGCTAGGAGGCAACTCAGGTCGTACATGCCCGCGAGCACGGCGGCCGTGACGACCTGGCCGCCGAAGTGGCCCCGCCACCGCTCGGCCTTGCCGCCGACCTCTCGGTTGAGTCGCTTCCACGAGTTCTTCGGTCCGTTGCTGATCTTGCACTCGATGGCAAGCAAGCGACCGTCGTGGAGGCGCACCGGCACGTCGCACTTCGCACCGGCGAAGGTAGCGGTTCGCATCCGCGAGGGCACGGAACCGAGACGAAACGCCGGATCGAACGCATGTTCGATAATCTACTGCGTCGGTTGGCGAGCAGCAAGGACTCGACACTCCCCGTCGATGCACCGCCGCGCGCGCCGCCCCCGGTGGCGATCGTTCTCGGTCCGGGGCCGCAGACGGTCATCGACGTGTCGCGCACTGCCGGACGTGCAGCGGACGGCCGCGCCGCGCCCCCCACTGGCCGCGCGACCGCCGTCCGGCTGCTGCAGTGCCGAGGCGTCCGGGCCGGAGATCACGCGGCATGTTGAAGCGAACGGTTGACGGTCCGTCGCCGGCCGGCGCACGCTGCGCGGCGTGACCGTCGTCCAGCTCCGCAGCCTCTGCGCCGTCGTCGACCACGGATCGGTGACGGCGGCGGCCGGGCAGCTGTGGGTCACACCGTCGGCGGTGTCGGCGGCGGTAATCGCGCTGCAGCGGGAGCTCGGTGTCGCGCTGCTCGCGAAGGACGGTCGCGGGGTGCAAGTGACGCCCGCGGGACTGGTCTTCGCCCGCTACGCGCGCACCGTGCTGGGGCTGCTCGACGAGGCGGTCGGCGCCGCCGCGGCGGCGGACGACCCGTCCAGGGGCCGCGTGCGCATCGCCGCCGTCACGACGGCGGCCGAGCACGTCCTCGCGGGCGCGCTGGCCTCCTTCCGCCGGGAGCAGCCCGAGGTTGCGCTCGATCTGGAGGTCGCGCCGCGCGACCGGGTGTGGGCGATGCTCGCCGTGCACGAGACCGACGTCGTCGTCGCCGGACGGCCACCGGCCGGCGTCGCCGACGGGCTGCGGGGCAGGCGCGCCAACGACCTCGTCGTCGTGGCCGCGCCGAGCCAGGCCGCCGATCCGCTGCTGCGGACCTGGCTGGTGCGCGAACCCGGGTCGGGGACGCGCGCGACGACGACGGCGTACCTCGACAGCCTCGGCGAGGAGCCGCCGCTGCTCACCCTCGGCTCCAACGGCGCGGTCGTCGCCGGCGCCGTCGCCGGACTGGGCGTCACGCTCGTCGCACGCGACGCCGTCGGACGCCCGCTCGCCGCCGGCGAGCTGGTCGTGATCGACCTGCCCGGCACGCCGCTGTCCCGGCCCTGGCACCTCGTGACCGCCCCGACCGCGGGGCCCACCGTCGACCTCCTCGTCGCGCATCTGCTCACCCACGGCTTCGTCGCGGTGGAACCTCCCCCCGCAGTTCCCCGCCGCGGGTGAGGCGCCGACCGGCGCACCGGCCTTAGGGTCCCGGCATGGACGCCATGGACCGGCTCACGCAGACCGCCCGCGCCCTCGTCACTCCCGGCAAGGGCGTCCTCGCCGCCGACGAGAGCATCGGCACGATGTCCAAGCGGCTCGAAGCCGCGGGGGTGCCGGCCACCCCGGAGACCCGCCGCGCCTACCGCGACCTGCTGGTCACCACGCCGGAACTGGCCGAGTCCGTCAGCGGCGTCATCCTTGTGCGACGAGACACTGCGGCAGTCCGTCGCCGACGGCACGCCCTTCCCGCGGGCGTGTGCCGCCCGCGGCATCCTGCCGGGGATCAAGGTCGACACCGGCGCCAAGCCGCTGGCGGGCCGCCCCGGGGAGACGGTGACCGAGGGCCTCGACGGCCTGCGCGAGCGCCTCGAGGAGTACGCGGGGATGGGCGCGAGGTTCGCGAAGTGGCGGGCCGTCGTCACGATCGCCGACGGGCTGCCCACGCGCGCGTGCCTCGTCGCGAACGCCCACGCGCTCGCGCGGTACGCCGCGCTGTGCCAGGAGGCCGGGATCGTGCCGATCGTCGAGCCCGAGGTGGTGATGGACGGCGACCACGGCATCGAGCGCTGCGCGGCGGTCTCCTCCGACACCCTGCACGCCGTCTTCGCCCAGCTGGTCGAGCAGGGCGTCGCCATCGAGGGCATCGTGCTCAAGCCGAACATGATCGTGGCCGGCAAGGGCTGCCCCCACCAGCCGTCGCCCGAGGAGGTCGCCGCGGCCACGGTCGGCGTCCTGCGCCGCGCGGTACCCGCTGCCGTGCCCGGCATCGCGTTCCTGTCCGGTGGTCAGCCGCCGGCCGTGGCGACCGTTCACCTCCAGGCGATGCAGGCGCTCGGTCCGCAGCCGTGGGCGCTGACCTTCTCGTTCGGTCGCGCGCTCGTCGACCCGGCGCTGGCCGCCTGGCGTGGCGAGCCCGGCAACGTCGGACTGGCCCAGGACGCCCTCGCGCACCGCGCCCGCTGCAACGCCGCCGCGG
>JACCXR010000210.1 GCA_013696915.1 Euzebyaceae bacterium | reverse complement strand
ACTGGAGCGGCACCTTGCGGGTGGAGCGCGGCGAGGTCCTGCGCACCGAGTTCTGGGCGCCCGAGGTCTGCGGGATCGGGCCCGCGGAGGTCCGCTGGACCGCGGCGACGCAGAGCTTCGGCGGCGGCGGGATCTACGGACCCACCCGTGGAGGCATCGAGCTGAGCGTCGTCGGACCCCCCGACGCGGTCGTGCACGTCGAGACCGGAGCCGGCAGGGTGTCGGCCGACCTCGCGACGCTGCGCGACGGACCTGTCGACGCCACCGCCACGACCATGAGCGCCCGGCGGCAGCCCGGCGGCCGCCTGCGACTGCAGCCGGGCATCGGCGGGCTGTCCAGCCTGGGAGCGAAGGCCAGGACCCTGGAGTGGACCGACCCCACCGCAGGGCCGGGCTGGTACTACGTCCGCGCGTTCCTCATCGACGGCGAGATGGCCTGGTCGTCCCCGATCTGGGTGGACCCGCCCGAAACGCCGCCCGACCCCCTCGAACGGGAGAGACCGCCGTGACGTCATCGCCGTACGACTTCGTCATCGTGGGCGGAGGCTCCGCCGGCAGCGCGCTGGCCAACCGCTTCTCCGCCGACCCCTCCAACCGAGTGCTCGTCCTGGAGGCGGGACGGCCCGACTACCGCTGGGACGTGTTCATCCACATGCCGGCGGCGCTGCCGTTCCCCATCGGCAGCTCCTTCTACGACTGGCGCTACGTGTCCGAGCCCGAACCGTTCATGCACGGCCGGCGCATCTTCCACGCGCGGGGGAAGGTGCTCGGCGGATCCAGCAGCATCAACGGGATGATCTGGCAGCGCGGCAACCCGATGGACTACGAACGCTGGGCAGCCGACCCGGGGATGAAGCGGTGGGACTACGCCGCGTGCCTGCCCTACTTCAACCGCGTGGAGAACTGCCTCGCCGCCGCCGAGGACGACCCCGTCCGCGGTCATGACGGGCCGCTCGTCCTGGAGCGCGGTCCCGCGACGAACCCGCTGTTCCAGGCCTTCTTCGAGGCGGCGCAGCAGGCCGGCTACGAGCGGACCGACGACGTCAACGGGCTCCGTCAGGAAGGGTTCGCCCCGTTCGACCGCAACGTCCACCGCGGCCGGCGGCTGTCCGCCGCCCGCGCCTACCTCCATCCCGTCCGCAGCCGGCCGAACCTCACCGTCCGCACCCACGCCCTCGTGACCCGGATCCTGTTCGAGCGCGGCAGGGCGGTCGGCGTCGAGTACGTCCGGGGCAGCGGCCCGGTGCAGCGTGTCCGCGCCGGCGAGGTCGTCCTGTGCGGTGGGGCGATCAACTCGCCGCAGCTGCTGCAGCTGTCGGGGATCGGCAACGCCGACGAGCTGCGGCCCCTGGGCATCGATGTCGTGCACCACCTGCCCGGCGTCGGGGAGAACCTCCAGGACCACCTCGAGGTGTACGTCCAGCATGTGTGCACCCAGCCGGTGTCCATGCAGCCGTACCTGAAGTGGCGGTACCGGCCTTGGATCGGCCTGCAGTGGCTGCTGTTCCGCGGGGGGCCGGGCGCGACGAACCACTTCGAGGGCGGAGGCTTCGCCCGCAGCAACGCCGATGTCGCCCACCCGAACCTGATGTTCCACTTCCTGCCGCTCGCGGTCCGCTACGACGGGTCGGCGCCGTCCGGCAGCCACGGCTATCAGGTCCACGTCGGGCCGATGTACTCCGACGCCCGCGGATCGGTGAAGATCACCACCCGCAGCCCGCTACGGCACCCGGCGCTGCGGTTCAACTACCTGTCCACCGCGCAGGATCGGCGGGAATGGGTCGAAGCCATCCGGGTCACCCGCCGCATCCTCGGGCAACCGGCGCTCGTCCCATTCGACGGGGGCGAGATCTCCCCCGGTCCTTCGGTGGAAAGCGACGAGGAGATTCTGGACTGGGTGGCCCGCGACGCCGAGACCGCTCTCCACCCGTCGTGCACCTGCAAGATGGGAGTCGGCGACCTGGCGGTCGTCCATCCCGACACGATGAAGGTCCACGGGCTCGAGGGCCTGCGGGTCGTGGACGCCTCGGTCTTCCCGTACGTGCCGAACGGCAACATCTACGCGCCGGTCATGATGGTGGCGGAGAAGGCGGCACACCTGATCCTCGGCGACACGCCGCTGCCACCCCAGCGCGTTGACTTCTACCGCCACCGACCCGCTGATGCCGGCGCGTAGGTCCGCCGCAGGCGGTGTGCACCCGGCTCGATCGACGGCTGCCGTCCCAGCACGTCGGGGTCCGACCCTGAGGGCTGGCCGCGAGGTCGTCAGCTCTCGGCGAGGAGCCCGCCGAGACGCACCCGCCACTGGTCCCAATCCGCGGGTTGTGCCTGCCGTGCCTGCGGTCCGTGTCGCTGCGGGCCGAGCTTAACACTGCGCCTCTACGTCCTCGTCGACGCGGACGGGCCGGGCCCGGATCTGCGGCTGCTCGCGCTCGACGCCTCCGACGGGTCGGTCGTCGGCGAGGTCGCCCTGCCCGGCGGGCTGCCGCGCTTCCAGTCGATGGACCGCGCGTACGTCGACACCGACGGCGGCGTGGTCGTCGCGACGGCGGACGCGACGACGTCCGCGGACGACGGCCACCTCGTGCGGGTGCTCGACACCGGAGGGGCGCTGTCGACCGACTGGGCGCGCTTCGCCTCCGAGTACTCCACGACCGACGGCTTCTCGACCTACCCGCTCCAGCTGCTGCCGGGCGGGACCGACGCGCGGCTCGTCGTCGGCACCTACAAGTACGGTCGGGGACTGTTCGCGCTCGACCTCGCGTCCGGGGAGACCGCGTGGGAGGTCGGTCTGCCCGAGGGCGTCGCCGTCGACCTGTCGCGCCGGCTCGTGTCGGACGCCGACGGCAACGTGCTCCAGCCGTACCTCTACCCGCGCGAGCTCGGCGACGAGACGGTCGCGTGGGACGTCGCCGGCGCGGACGGCGTGTTCCGCGGTCGCGGCCCGGCCGCCTTCGACGGGCTGCGCGAGATCGCGGCGCTCGGCCCAGACGGGACGGTCTACGGGGTCGGGACGGTCGACGACGTCCCCGTCGCCTTCGCAGTCGCCCCTGACGAGGCGACCGGTCCGGGCGCGCTCACCTTCGCTCCGCGATCGGTCGGGGCCGCGTGGGCGACGTTCGAGCTGCGGGGCGGCGGGGCGGGGGTCCTGTCCGCGGCGAGCCTCCGCCGCGGCGACGAGGTCCTCGCCGCCGAGGCGGTCGTTCCCGGCGCGAGGACCGACCGGGGGTTCGCGACGTTCGCCCTGACCGACGAGGACGTCGGCGAGTGGCGGCTCGTCGTCGACGGCCCCGACGGGCCGAGCGACCTCGGTCCGGTCAGCGTCGAGCCGGCCGACGCCGGCAAGGACTTCTCCGTCCAGGTCGCCGCCGGTGACATCCGGGTCGGCCGGCCCCTCACCGTGGCCGTCACCGTCCGCAACGAGACGAACGTCGACGTGAACGCGGTGCCGGTCGTGGTCGCGATCGAGGACGTGCCCGAGGACACGATCGTCGAGCCGCTCACACCCGGCCCGCCGCCGCCCATCCCCGAGCACGCCCCGCCGGGCTTCTCCTGGGATGACGTGGCGCTGACCTATGCGGTCGACGGCACGCTTTACTTCCCCGTTCTCGTGCCGGTCCTC
>JACCXR010000357.1 GCA_013696915.1 Euzebyaceae bacterium | reverse complement strand
GTCAGCTCCCGCTCCCAGAACTACGGCGGCGTCGGCAACGGCAAGACCCTCGTGTTCGGCGGCGTCATCGGCGCCGCCATCATCGGCGCCGCACAAGCCATCGTCGGCTTCTTCTACCAAGTCGGCTCCCAAGTGGAGGCCGGCACCTCGCTGATCCCGCCCGGCGTCGCGCTGCTGGCCAGGCTGGTGTGACCCGGGTGGGGTTCACGACCCGGGATGTGCGTGGCGGACCAGGGCGGCCACGCCGAGGCGTCCGCTTGGCGAGTTGGCTGCTCGTCGCGGCGGTGCTGCTCGCCACGGGTATAGCCGCAGGACGTGCCACCGCACCACACCCACCCCCTCCCGGGCCGTCCGGGCAACGCGGTGACGAGCCATCCGGCGACCCGGTGGTGGCCACCGCGGGGCGTGTGATCGACGGCATCCCCACCGCGCACCCTCAGACCGAGGCTGGCGCCGCGGCCGCGGCGGGCGCCTACGTGCAGGTGTGGTCCGACCGGCGACAGTTCGACCCCGCGTTCCAGGATGCGGTGGAGCGCCTGGTGGCAGGTGGTGCGCTCCGCGCCGAGCTGGACGACACCGGGTGGGGCGCCGTGACCGGCGGGACCGCCGAACCCGCCCGCCTCGCTGAGGACCCGGCCGTGGTGCGGCTGGCGGTCCCTGCGGGCTACCGCATCGACCATTTCACACCGGAACGCGCGGTCGTGACCGTCTGGTACGCCTACATGCAGATGGGCGGCGTCGACACCGGCCCGTTCGCGCGGCCCGCGAGTTCCTGGCTGGCCAACCGGATCACCCTGGCGTGGGCAGACGGCTCCTGGAAGAACGTGGTCTTCGAGGAGGCCGACGGGCCCGTGCCACCCACCGGCACCGGCGAGGGGGCCACGCCTGCCAACGCGCGCGCGATCAACGGCTTCACCCAATATCTGCCAGCAGCGGTCGGGAGCGACCGGTGAAGCGCGCCGTGGTGGCGCTGATGCTGATGGTGCTGTGCCTGGTCGCCGTCGACACCAAAGCATCGGCGGCGGCGCCCGGCGGCGGCGCCGGAGCGACCGAGGAGCCGGCCGAGGAGGACGAGTGCCCGCGGATACCTCCATCGGTGTGGATCGCGTGCAAGGCAGCCAGGGCGGCCGGTGACGGCCCCGGAGCCATCGTGGGCGCGATCGGTCAGAACGTGTTGGACCAGCTGTACGAGTGGGTGGCGGCGGCGGCGTTGTGGCTGCTGGATCGGGTGTTGGGGTTCATGCAGGAGTCCACGCGCCCGCAGGTGACCGCAGAGTGGTTCGGCAGCCAGTTCGGCGACATGGTGACGTTGGCGTCGCTGCTGGTGGTGCCGTTGCTGTTGGTCGCGGTGATCAGCGCGATGCTGCGCGGCCGGTGGGTGGAGGCGGCCAAGTCGGCGTTGGTGTATCTGCCGGTCGCGGCGTTGGGCACGGCGGTCGCGGTGCCGCTGGTGGACTCCGGGATCGTGGTCACCGACTGGATGAGCGATCTGTTCCTGGCGGGGATGGCCGACGATCTCACGGCGTTCGTCGTGTCGGTGCAGGCGGCGATGGCGACCCCCGAGGGGGTGGCGGTGGGCACCAGCGCCGGCGGGTTCGTGGCGTTTCTGGGGGCGTTGACGATCGCGTTGGGGGCGTTCGCGATCTGGGTGGAGCTGGTGCTGCGCGCGGCGGGGATCTATGTGGCGACGTTCTTCTTGCCGTTGGGGTTCGCGGGGCTGGTGTGGCCGGCGACCCGCAGGTGGTGCGGCCGTCTGGTGAAGGCGCTCGCGGCGCTGATCTTGTCCAAGTTCGTGATCGTGGCCGCGATGGCGTTGGCGGCCAGCGCGCTGGGCGGCGCGTCGACGGAGGGGTTCGCCGCGGTGGTGGGCGGCGGCGCGGTGATGTTGATGGCGGCGTTCTCCCCGCTGGTGCTGTTCCGTTTCGCCGACGCGGTGGGCGATGACATGGCCGCGTCGGTCGCGGGCACGACGATGGGGCGCACGTCGCCGGTGCCCACCCCGGCGCCGCAGCGGACCGCATCCCAGATCTACTCGCGGATCATGCAGGAGCGCAGCAGCCGGGACCCGTCAGCACCGACCTCGGCGGCGGGCGGCGGCCCGCCGGACGGGAAGGCGAGGGACCCCGCCAAGAACGGCGGTCCGGCGGGCGGCGGGGCCAGGGGTGGCTCGGCCGGCCAGACGCCCTCGACCGCCACCCCCGGCTCGGCGGGCACGGCCAACGGCGCGGGCAGCACGGCGGGCGCGGCGAAGGCGGCGACCGCCGGCAAGGCGGGCACGGCGGGGAC
>JACCXR010000154.1 GCA_013696915.1 Euzebyaceae bacterium | reverse complement strand
GGCCGCCGGGCGGTCCGTCACGCGGGTCCGCTTCTACGCGTCGTCGCTGGAGATCGGCGCGGACACGACCGCCCCGTACTCGGTCACCGTCGACACGACGACGCTGCCGAACGGGCCCACGCCGGTGTACGCCACCGTCGAGGACGGCAGCGGCGAGATCGGCCGCACGACCACGACGATCCTGTCGGTCTTCAACGGCTTCCCGCCCCGGGTCGAGCTCACGGCTCCCGCGCAGGGCGCGGCCGTCCGCGGCCAGGTGTGGCTGTCCGCCGACGCCGCGCCGGGCGCGGGCGCCGGGGTCGCCAGGGTGGAGTTCCTCGTCGACGGGGTGAAGGTCGGGGAGGATACGACCGCCGGCTACGGCCTGAGCTGGCCGTCGACGGGCGTGGCGAACGGCGTCCACACCGTCACGGCCCGCGTGGTCGACAGCGGCGGCGGCGCCACCGTGCACAGTCGCACCGTGACCGTGGCGAACGCGGCTGCGGTCGTCACCGCCCCGGTCCGTGGCGCGGCCGTGTCCGGCGTCGTCACGCTCGCCGCGGCGGCGACCCCATCGGTCGGCGCCTCCGTGACCCGGGTCGAGTTCTTCGTCAACGGCTCGAAGGTCGGCGAGGACCTGACCGCGCCCTACGCGCTGGCCTGGGACTCCCGCACGAAGTCGGCCGGCACCAAGACCGTCTCGGTCAAGGTCACCGACTCGAGTGGACAGACCGTCCGGGCCGCCGACGTCACGTTCGTGACCGGCACGCTGTCCGTGGCGCTGACCTCCCCGGCAGACACCGCCGCCGTCAGCGGATCCGTGCGCCTGGCCGCGACGGCCGGCGCGGGTCCCGGCGCGACCGTCGCGAAGGTCGAGTTCCTCGTCGACGGCGTGAAGGTCGGCGAGGACACCACCGCAGGCTACGGGGTGAACTGGGCCTCGACGAAGGTGGGCAACGGCGTCCACACGGTCACGGCGAGGGTCACCGACAGCGCCGGCGGCACCACCTCGCACAGCCGGACCGTCACCGTCGCGAACACCACGGCCGTGCTGACCTCCCCCGTCACGGGGACGACCGCCGGAACCGTGACGATGACCGCCGCGGCCACGCCGTCGGCCGGCGCCTCCGTGACCCGGGTCGAGTTCTTCGTCGCCGGCGTGAAGGTCGGGGAGGACACGACCGCGCCGTACTCGATCACCTGGGATTCCCGGACCCAGTCGAACGGCACGCGCTCGGTCTTCGCCAAGGTGACCGACACAGCTGGGCGGTCCGCCAACTCCGCGAAGGTGTCGCTGACGACCCGGAACTGAGTGACCGGAGCCCGCGCGGCGGCGATCCGTCCCCTAACCGCCCGGGTCCCCTTCGGAGCGGCGGTTGAGGTGCGGGTCCTGGGCCAGCCCGCGGAAGGCGTCCAGCGATCGGGGCGTCGAGTCCAGCCACCAGGGATGGATCGTGTCCGAATCGAAGTACACGAACGCCCGCACCCCCGGGAGGTCGTCACGCAGCTGCCGCGGGACGTCGGCGAGCCACTCCGCTTTCTCGCCACGGTCGCGTTCCTGCACACCGGTCTCGGCGATCATCATCGGCTTGCCGCGCGCGGTGCCCCAGTCGTGGAAGGCGGCGAAGATCTCCGCCAGCGTCTCCCACTGCGCCGCCGGCCGACCGGGCGGCCAGTTGTAGCCGTCGGCGCACACCCAATCGACGTAGGCGTCGCCGGGATACCACTGCTCGGCCGCATCGACGTCGAAGGCGGTGGCGTTCGGGCACCACACCCAGGCGGCGTTCACGGCCCCGCGCTCGGTGAAGATGCCGTGGATCCGCTTCCAGGCCGCGACGTAGGCGGCCGGATCGCCGGCGATGTCCGCCTTCTTGTCGCCGTCCATCTCCCAGAACCAGCGCAGGAACACCGGCCGGCCGATGGCGCGGACCGCGTCGGCGCGGTCGGCGATCAGCCGGTCGTGGACCCCGTCGTTGATTGCCTCCGTGGACGTGCCGTTCCACGAGATCATCGGGATCCGCCCCCGGTCCAGGTGCCACTCCTCCCGCCAGGAGGGGAACGGCTCGGTGAACGGGTAGAAGGAATGCCCGATGTCCAGGGTGCGACCCGCCGCCTCCTCCAGGCTCCGCCACCGGCGGCG
>JACCXR010000153.1 GCA_013696915.1 Euzebyaceae bacterium | reverse complement strand
ATCGAGCCGACGAATCTTCCTTCCAACGTTGACGACGTCCCGGGACAACCGGACTACGAGAACCTCTCACACGCGAGCCCGGCGGCACGGCCCCAGACCGGATCGATCGGCGCCACCACCGCACAGGTCTACGGCGACAGCCCCACCGAGTGGAACAAGGCCCGGCTCGTCGACTTCGTCCGGCGGGTCGCCGCCGCGCTCGACCAGCACGTGGCCGACACCCCCGTCCCGGTGGTGGTGGTCGCCGACGCCCAGATCGGCGGCCACTTCCGGAAGCTCACCACTCTCGGCGCTCACCTGGTGGGCGTCATCGACCACAACCCTGCTTCGCTCGACCTCACCCAGCTCCACGCTGCGGCCTACGGCATCGTGCAACCCCGCCTCGACCAGTCCAGGAACGACGCCGTCGAACGGTTCGGGGCCCTCCTTGGAGGCAACGATGCGCGAGCAGTCACCGACGTGGAAGCCGTCGCCACGGCCGCGTCGCAGGGCCGCATCGACACGCTCCTCCTCGCTGAGGACGAAACGGTGTCGGGTCGCGACGACGAAACGACCGACACCCGCACGCCCGACACCGCCTGGATGGCGAGTGGCGAGGACCACCTCGAGGCGGCCGCCATCGGCACCCTCCGTCACGGCGGTGCCGTTCACCTCCTGGCTCGCGAGGACATGCCCGAGGGCACGCTCGCGGCGGCGATCCTGCGGTACTGAGCAGGTGCCGCAGGAGGACATCGCGGTCATGGTCCACGACGAGGGTCAGGTTCTTTTGGCGGGCCGCCAGCTGATCTCGTCCACCCCGATGCGGAACAGCCCGTCGAGACGGCCCGGGTCCGGTTTGGCGGCATCGGCCCGCTGACACGTCCGCCCGACGGTGCGCGACGACACCCGACACGGCCTGGCGATCGCGTGCCGCGGCTGGTGCGGATCTTCAGCCGGGTGAACTCGAGCCGGTAGTCGGTGGCGATGAGGGCCTGGGTGATCTCGAGGCGCCCGGAGTAGAAGTGGACGTCGCCCAGCGCAGGCCGATGACGTGGCAGCGCCGGCGTTCTCGCGTTCGGTGACGGGATTGTGGCCCTCGCAGATCACCGCGTCGTGGACGCCGCGCTCCTCGGTCACGCGCCCCATCCGTCACGTTCCTCCGCCTGAGCCGGTGTCGGTCGCAGCTGGGTCGAGGCGGCACCAGGCGGGCTCGTGACGGGGTCACTTGCTCGAAGCGGTCGGCGGTTCTCGTGCCGGTTCGGTCTCGATCGTTGGGCTGGGCCGGATCCCTTGGCGGGCCTCAGATGCTTGTATCCAAGCAGATCGCTAGGTTACTGGCATGAAGATGCGAGGCCGTCGAGAGGCCTTGGGGCTGTCGCAGGCGGTGTTGGCCGAGCGGGCGGGGGTGTCGCGCCAGCTGGTGTCAGCGGTGGAGTCGGGACGCCACGAACCAGGCGTGGGCGCGGCGATGTCGTTGGCGCGGGAGTTGGGGCTGTCGGTCGAGGCGCTGTTCGGTCCCGACGAGGTGGCGGTGCCGGCATCACCGGTGACGGGTTCGGTGGTGTCGCCGGGGCCGGTGCGGGTGGGCCGGGTCGGTGATCGTCATGTGGTCGTGGCGGTTCCGCCCCTCGATCAGCTCGAGGGTCTGTCTCCGGAAGGAGCGTGGGACGGAGCGTCCGTTCGGTTCTTCGAGGGCGCCCGTGCTGCAGAGCTGGTGCTGGTCGGCTGTGAACCGGCGCTGGGTGTGCTGGCCTCGATGGTCGAACCGGCGGCTGCCGCATTGTGGGTCAAGGGCTCGTCGATGACCGCGGCCGTAGCGTTGGCCGAGGGGCGGGCACATGTGGCGGTGGTGCACGACACGGCCGGGCGTCTGCCCGCACCGGGCCCGGGGGTGTCGGTGTTCGAGGTGGCCCGGTGGCGCGTCGGGGTCGCGTTCGACCGTGCGGCGGGATCGCTCGGCGCGGTGGTGGCAGCTGGCAGGCCGGTGGCGCAGCGGGAGAAGGGTGCGGCGACCCAAGCAGCCTTCGAGAGGTGGCTGCGCCGCGAGCATCTCGCCCGCCCGCGGCCGATCAAGGTCGGCGGTCACGTGGAGGCATGTCGCCTCGTGGCCGGTCGTGGAGCGGCCGCCGCGGTCACCGCCGAGCCCGCCGCGTTGGCGGCCGGACTGGGGTTCACCGAACTGGAGGAGCACGTGGTGCATTTGTGGTGCCGGACCGAGTTGTTGTCGTACCGGCCGGTCGCTGCGGCGATGGATGTGTTGGTGTCGGCGGGGTTCGGTCATCGCCTCGAGCTGATGGCCGGCTATGACGTGTCGCGCTGTGGGACGAGGGTCGCTTGAGCCCCCGTCGAGTGCTCACGGTCCTCTCGTTGGTCTTGGCTCTCGCTCTGGCGGGGTGCGGATCCTCCGAAAATGGCTCGGCGTCGACGAGCGCCCCGTCTGCGTCTGGGACTTCGACGGTCCCGCCGGTCGGGGAGATCGTGGTCGCCGGTGCGTCCGATCTGCGGTCCTCCTTCGAGGAGCTCGGCGCCATGTTCGAGGAGCAGACGGGCACGACGGTGACGTTCTCGTTCGGGTCGTCGGGCCAGCTCGCCCAGCAGGTGCAGAACGGGGCGCCGTTCGATCTGTTCGCCTCGGCTGACGTGGCCTACATCGACAAGATCGTCGACGCGGGCAAGGCCGACCCGGCGATGAAGGAGACCTACGCGTTCGGTCGACTCGCCATCTGGTCCAAGCAACGTGCGGACACCGCGCCACGCACGTTGGACGACCTGAGCTCGACGACGACGCAATCACCTTCTACAAGCGATACGGGTTCGTCCCAGCTCCCGAACACGACCGGCGTCTCTACCGCCGGATGAAAGCCATCCGATCGAGTCTCGACCAGACCGACGATCAGTAGTCCCGGACCCATGGAGGCCAGCTGCTCGTACTCGTCGGCCTGCGTCTCATCGCCGCAGATCCACACGACGAGCGTCGGCCGCTGCGGGCGAGCGTCGGCGCCGATCGAGCAGACCTGGAACCCGAGGTCGCCGCTCGCGACCGACGGCGCGCCGACACAACCGTCGAGAACGCGACCGTCGGGTCTTGCATCTTCACCATGACCGAATGCACTTGCCCTTCAGCGCCGTCGCTGACGCGAGTGATGCCCTGCACGCCGAACTGGGATCACCGAGCGGCCGACGACGCGCCGCGCGTCATCGCTTCGGACGGCGCGGCCTCGCCCGCGGCGTGTCCTCATGGCCGCGCGTCGCGGAGCGGAGAGCCAGCGGGCCAGGCGCCCGACATGGAACGACACCGCGCGACGCGCCGCGGCGTGGCCACGAGCACGAGCGCCAGTTCGGCCGTTCCACGACACCGCCGCGGAGGAGGTCGGCGAGCAGTGCCGACACCGACGACGGCTTGAGCGCTGTCTCCACAGGGCTCCTTTACAGGCGTGTAATTCCATCCTACGGTGTCCACCACCTGCCAGGGGAATGTCCGATGCCGGCGGACCTGTCACACCCACCTGGTTCCATCGACACCGGACGAGAGGAGGCCATGGGATGAGCGACGACGGACGGCTGCGGGTCTTCGCCTACGTGAACGAGGCCAAGGTGGGGACCTACCGCGCGGTTATGCAGGTCTTCACCGACGCCAAGGAGCGCTTCGGCCTGCATCTGCGCCCGGCCGACGTGCGTTCGGCGCTGCCCGAGTCCCTCTCGGACGAGGCGGTGGCTTCCGCCCTGGCGTCGCTGTGCGCCTGGGGCAACCTCACCGCCGATGTCGACACCGCCGAGGTCGCGACCGTCGAGGAGTTCTACCGGACCCGGTACCTCTACCAGCTGACCGCGGAGGGCGAGGCCGCCGAGCGGGCGCTGCGGCTCTACCACGACACCATCACCCAGCCGGGCGAACTCCAGGCCGCCGCCCTGGCGGACATCCGCGACCTGCTCGGCGAGCTCGCCGAACTCGCGGCCGCCGACCCGCTCGACGACGCGAAGGTCCACCGCGTCCTCACGCAGCTGCGGACCCGGTTCGAGGAGCTCACCGCGAAGGCCCAGGCCTTCATCGGCAGCCTCCAGCGGACGATCGACCTGCAGGGCGTCGACGTCGAGGCGTTCGTCGCCTACAAGGACACGCTCATCGAGTACCTCGAGCGCTTCATCGGCGAGCTGGTGCTCGCGACCCTCGAAATCGTCGCCCGCATCGAGCAGGTCGAACGCCGCGGCACCGCCGCGCTGCTCACGGCCGCCGCGCGGCGCGACCTCGTCGACGCGCTGGCGCCGACCGCCGAGGACGCCACCGCGGCCGAGGCCCGCTGGCGCGGCCGCTGGTCGGGGCTGCGGTCCTGGTTCATCGGGGCCCCGGACGCGCCGTCGCAGGCGGAGATCCTCCGCGCCAGGGCGCGGTCGGCGATCCCCGCCCTGCTCGCCGCGGTGGCCGCGATCAACGACCGCCGGGTGACCCGCAGCGACCGCGTCACAGACCTGCGGACGCTGGCCCGGTGGTTCGCGGAAGCCGACACCGACGCCGAGGCGCACCGCCTCTGGCGCGCCGCGTTCGCGCTGACGCCGGCACGGCACCTGCAGATCAACGCCGACACGCTGGACGCCCGCGACGCCGAGCCGGTGCCCGCCCACACGAGCTGGCTCAAGGGCGACCCACTGCGGCTGTCACCCCGGCTGCGCGCCTCCGGGCGCCACACGAAGCGCGGCCGCCCCGCCGACGTCATCGACCGGTCGGAGGAGAAGGCGCTCCTCGCCGCCGCGCTCGACGCGGAGGCGGCGCAGGTGGAGGCCGCCCGGCGCCGGCTCGCGACGGGACGGCCGGTGCGCCTGTCCGAGCTCGGCGAGCTCGACCCGGTCGTGTTCGGGCTGTTCCTCGACCTGCTGGGCGAGGCGCTCACCGGCAAGGTCCGCCCCGGCGACGTCGTCGAGACGGTCTCCGGCGACGGCACCCTGTCGATCAGGCTCGCCCCGACGGGCGACGGGCGCGTCGCGGTCATCGCGACCACCTTCGGCCACCTCTCCGGTCCCGACCACGTCTTGGAGATCCGCGAACGCTTCGCCGAACCGGCGCCGCCGGGCGGGGTGGACGCGGCGGACGCGGCGGACGATCGGCGCGCCGCCGAGCGCCTCGGAGCGGACCCGACGCGGGCGCTGGCGGAGGTGCCGGCATGACCCCGGACGCCACGCTGGCGCGGGATGCGGCATCCCCGTCCGCCGCGGTGACCGGGCCTGGCACGCCCGCCGCACCGGCCACGGGGCACCCTGTCGAGAGCCCGCCGGTGCGGCCCGCGCCGACCGTCCCCCCCGCCCCGCCGACCGTCGCC
>JACCXR010000144.1 GCA_013696915.1 Euzebyaceae bacterium | reverse complement strand
CATCTCGGCCGCCACGGCCCGCAGCTCGTCGGCGAGGAGATCCAGCCCCACCGGCACCGGCGCCGGGTCCACCCTTCCCACCGGAAGGCACGACAGCAACGCGCGGCGCGCCTGCTCGACCCGCTCGGCCTGCGCCTGGAACGCGGCCCATTGGCCCCGGAGGTCGTGGGGCATGATCCTGGGCCGGAACATGCGGCGAGGCTACGACAGGAGAACCGATGCGTGAGGGCAGACTGCTCGTCGACGGCGAATGGGTGGACACCGACGAGCGGACGGACGTCGTCAACCCCTACTCGGGTGACGTCGTCGGTACCGTGGCGAAGGCGACGGCGGCGCACGCCGAGCAGGCGGTCGACGCCGCCCACGCCGCCCACCTGCGCGGCGCGCCGCCCCAGCACGAACGCGCCGAGGTGCTGGAGCGGGCCCGTGAGCTGGTCCGCGAGCGGGCGGAGGACTTCGCGCGCTGCATCGCCGAGGAGGCGGGCAAGCCGATCACGACCGCCCGTGCCGAGGTCGCGCGCTGCCAGGACACGCTGCTGTTCTCGGCGGTGGAGGCGCGCAAGCTCGCCGGCACGGTCGTGCCCTACGCCGCGTCCAGCGCGGGGGCGGGCAAGCTCGGGTTCACGCTGCTGCACCCCAAGGGCGTCGTCGCCGCGATCAGCCCGTTCAACTTCCCCCTGAACCTGGTGTGCCACAAGCTTGCGCCGGCCTTCGCGGCGGGCTGCCCGGTCGTGCTGAAGCCCGCGGGCGACACGCCGCTGACGGCCCTCCTGCTCGCGCAGGCGCTGCTCGACGCCGGCATGCCGCAGGGGTTCCTGCACGTGCTCACCGGTCCCTCGGCGGACATCGGGCCCGCCATGACCGGCCGCGACGAGGTCAAGGTGATCTCGTTCACCGGCTCCACGGAGATCGGGCGGTCGCTCGCCAAGGAGAACTCGCACAAGACCGTGCTGCTCGAGCTCGGCAACAACACCCCGGTGATCGTCGACGACACCGCCGACCTGGACCTGGCCGCGACCAAGCTCGCGACGACCGGCTACTCGTTCGCGGGGCAGTCGTGCATCTCCGCGCAGCGGATCTACGTCCACCAGCAGGTCAAGGACACGTTCCTGGAGCTGCTGACGGAGAAGGTCGCCGCGCTGCGGGTGGGCGACCCCCTCGAAGAGGCCACCGACGTCGGCCCGCTGATCAGGCCCGACGACCGCGACCGCGTCCTCGACTGGATCCGCGAGGCGCAGGACGCGGGGGCGAAGCTGCGCATCGGTGGGGAGGTCAACCCTGACGGGACGCTGCAGCCGACGATTCTCGACGACGTCACCCAGGACATGAAGGTCTCCGCCGAGGAGGTCTTCGGTCCCGTGCTGGTCGTCCAGCCGGTCGCCGACCTCGACGAGGCGGTGCGCCTGGCCAACGACACCCGCTACGGGCTCCAGGCCGGGATCTTCACGCGCGACCTCGCCGCCGCCTGCCGCGCCGCCGGTCAGCTGTTCTTCGGCGGCGTCACGATCAACGAGTCCCCCACCTTCCGCGCCGACCAGCAGCCCTACGGCGGCGTGCGCGACTCCGGCAACACGCGCGAGGGCCCGGCGTGGGCAATCCACGACTACCTCGAGGAGACCGTCGTCATCCTGCAGACGGGCTGACCAACGCCACCGTCAGGCGTCGGCGAGCGTCGGGTCGTCAGCGCCGATCACGCGTCGGGGTCGATGCCGGCCTGGCGCAGCAGCTCGGCCAGGCGTGCGGCACGGGCGGCCTCGTGCTGCGCCGTCGCCGCGGCCTGCTCAGCCCGCGCAGCCTCCTGCTCAGCCCGCGCAGCCTCCTGGTCCGCCCGGGCGGTCTCCTGCTGCGCTCGTGCGGCCGCGTGGTCCGCCCGCACCGTCTCGCGGTCGGCCCGTTCCGCCTCCGACCGCGCGAGGAGGAACGCCTCGGCGGTGGTCGGCCAGCGGCGCCCGTCCTCGATCACCCGCAGTTCCTCCCCGCCGGCGAAGCTGATCCCCAGCGACTCCACGATCACCAGCCGGTCCGCGCTGCTCGTCGACGCCACCGAGCGGTAGCG
>JACCXR010000140.1 GCA_013696915.1 Euzebyaceae bacterium | reverse complement strand
TCGAGTCCGTCGCGGCGGCCATGACCGAGCGGTACGGCACTCCGACGTACGACAGCCAGTGGATGCCCATGTTGAATATTCAGCTGTGTCCGCATGCCGAAGGGCGCATCCTCGAATGGGGACGACTCGGACTCATCTTCGGTCGCGGCGGAACTGGGGATGTCCCCGACGGCCTAGTGATCTGGCAGTACGCTCTTCCCCAACCACAGTTCGATCCGGGCTACCCCGATCTCAGCACCGTGTCCGGGATCCGGCTCGGCTCCACGACGGCCCAGCTGCGCGCGGCATATCCCGATGTGGGCTTCGACGAACTCGGTGAAGGTTACAACTTGTGGTTCACCTCCTATGCGGAGGCCGACGCATCCGACCCGAGAGAAGGGTTGGGCGGCAACGTGACCAGCACGGCGGACGACGGCGTCGTGGACTTCATGGTCGTGCAACTCTGCGGTGAATCTGTGTAACCGGGTGCCACAGTACCTGCGCCCCGGATGGGGCTTCCGCCCCCGCGGCCGAGGGCCATACTGGGAGGCATGCCGGGACCCGGGTGGACCGAGGCGGACGTCCAGCAGTTCTACGCCGACGAGATCGTCGCGGTGCAGCAGCGGCTGCGGGACTCCGACCGCGACAGCGAGGAACTGCGGCTGTCCCACCCCGACTACGCCGAGCAGCCGGTGATCCGGGTCTACCGCGACTCCTGGGAGTTCCCGCCCGGGGAGGGCGCGTCGGCGTCGTAGCCCGGTGGCGCACCCGGGGCGTCGCAGCCGCCCGCGCCCGCGCCGCTACCCTCGGGGCGTGCCCGCCGCCCACCCTCTCGCCGACGGCCTCCGGCCCGGGGGCCGCTTCGACCGCTGGCAGCCGCTGCCGCCGCGCTACCTCGTCGCCGACGTCGACGGGACCCTGATCGGAGAGGTCCAGACCGCGACCGAACGGGTCGTCGCCGCCGTGCGGGCCGCTCACTGCGCGGGCATCGCGGTCGGGTTCGCGACCGGGCGGCTGGCGTCGGGGGTCGCCGCGCTGCACGACCAGCTCGGCCTCGACGGGCCCCACATCGTCCTCAACGGCGCCCAGGTGCGGACCGGTGGGCGGGCCCTGCGGACCTGGTCGCTGCGCCCCGCGCAGTCCGTCGCCGTCCGCGACCTCTGCGCCCGCCATGGGCTCTACGGCGAGTTCTACCTGGACGACGGCTTCCTCGTCACCGACGTTGCCGACGAGCGCGTCCGTGCCCACTGGGAGCTCGTCACCGGGCCGCCGGCGGGGGTCGTCGACGCCGTCGACCTCGCCGCGACGACGGTCGTCAAGGCGACGATCATGGCGTTCTCGCCGGACGAGGCGTCCTTCGTCGTGTCCGAGGTGACGCGGCTCGGCCTGCTGGCCGGTCCGGCGACCTTCCCGCTGACCCCGGCGATTGTCTACGTCAACGTGACCCATCCCCGGGCTGACAAGGGCCGGGCGCTCGCCCACGCCGCCGGTCACCTGGGTTGCCGCATGTCCGAGGTCATCGCGGTCGGCGACGGGTTGAACGACCTGTCCATGCTCGCCGTCGCGGGCACGGCGATCGCCATGGGTCAGGCTCCCGCCGAGGTGCAGCAGGCGGCCCACCTGATCGTCCCGGACGTCGCCGCCGACGGCGTGGCGCACGCGCTGCAGGCGGCAGCCGGCTGGCGGCGCGCCGCCTGACCTCTGTGCTCCGAGGAGGAAGCTGGCGGCTGCTCGAGGATGCGCCCGCGCCGGCCAGTCACGGGCGGCGACGCGGCCCGACCAGCGCGCTGGCAGCGCCTCGGCAACGTTTGAAGGGTAGGCGCAGCAGCCGCGCTACCCTTCGAACGCTGCGCGGCCGGGGGGCCCTCAGGCGACCGTCTCGTCCACGTAGCACCAGCGCCAGTCCTCGCCAGGTTCGAAGGACGCGACGACCGGGTGGGTGCTCGAGCGGTGGTGGGCGGTCGCGTGCCGGTTCTTCGAGGAGTCGCAGCAGCCGACGTGGCCGCAGGTCAGGCACAGCCGCAGGTGCACCCAGGAATCGCCGGTCCGCAGGCAGTCCTCGCACCCGTCGGCGCTCGGGACGATGTCCGCGTCGGTGGCCTGGTCGAGATGCGCGCAGGTCATCGGTGTGCTCCGATCATGCCGTCAGCTCCGTCGGGACGGCGTGCAGCGTCATGGTCGTGCCGCTCCGGGACAGTTCAATCGCCACGCGGCGACCGACGCGCTCGGCGTCCATCAGACGCTGGAGATCGTCGACCCCCTCCACCGCGATGCCGTCCACGGACAGGATCAGGTCCTCCGGCCGGATGCCCGCGCCGGCGGCCGGACTGCCGGCGACGACCTCGACGACCTCGACGCCTGACTCCCGCCCCACGGTCCGCGCGAGGCTCGGCGGGAGTGGGCGCCTGCCCCCGGTGACGCCGAGGTAGGCGCGGCGGTACCGGCCCTGGAGCATCAGCCCGCCAATGATCCGCCTTGTCGCCGCGTCGATCGGCACGGCCAGCCCGACCCCGTAGCCCGCCACGGCGGTGTTGACTCCGATGACCCGGCCGCGCCCGTCGACGAGCGCGCCGCCGGAGTTCCCGGGGTTCAGCGCCGCGTCGGTCTGGATGACGTTCTCCACGATGCGCCCGACGGAGCCGTGGTACGTCGTGAGGCTGCGGCCCAGCGCGCTCACGACCCCCGCGGTCACGGAGCCGGCGTAGCCCAGCGGGTTGCCCACCGCGACGACGAGCTGGCCGACCCGCAACCGGTCCGCGTCGCCGAGCTCCGCGGGGTGGCGGTCGTCCGAGCCGACCCGGCGAGATCCGACAGCGGGTCCGTGCCGACGACGTCGAAGGAGAACGTCCGGCCGTTGGCCGAACCGGCGTCCGCCCTCGCGACGACGTGCGCGGAGGTGAGGAGGTACCCGTCGCCGGTGATCACGACCGCCGAGCCGCTGCCGGCGAGTTCGAGACCCCGGTGACCGCGACGCTGTGTTACGCGCAGGCTCGCCACCGACGGCGCCAGCCGCTCCGCGACGCTGGCGACCACGGTGGAGTAGGCGTCCAACGCCTCCCGCTCGCTGGGAAGGTCCTGCGAGAGGAGGATTCCCATGCCTCGCCCCTTTCGACATCGGGCCGGCGACCAGCGTACTTACATCATTACGAAGCTGCTTTAACCGGCACGGAGTCCGTTCACCGCCAGTCAGGTCGAGGGGGGCGGGATGGGGGTTGGGGCGGCCGACGTGCAGCTGCCTCCTGCGCTCAGCGGTGAGCGACCGGGTCGAGGATCTCGTCCATGCGCGCGAACAGGCCGGCATCGACCTCGAGGTCCGCGGCGGCGACGTTGTCGTCGACGTGGCCGGGACGCGACGCCCCGACGATGACACTGGACACCGCCCGCTGGCGCAGGCACCAGGCGAGCGCGAGCT
>JACCXR010000139.1 GCA_013696915.1 Euzebyaceae bacterium | reverse complement strand
ACCCGCGCGTGATCGCCTTCATCCGCGGCCTCCTCGCGCGCCGCCTCGTGCGAGACGTCGCGATCAGCTACGTCTTCACGGCGGCGACCCTGGTCGTCAACCTCGTGACCGGGATCATCATCGTGCGCCTGCTGGGCGTCGCCGGCCGCGGGGAGCTGGCGGCCATCCTCGCCTTCACGCAGGTGGCGACCTGGGTCTTCGCGATGGGCTGCAACCGGGCCGCGTCGTTTCACCTCGCCCGCCACCCCGACCAGGGCGGTGCCCTTATCGGGAGCTGGCTGGTGCTCCTGATCCCCTTCGCGGTGCTCGGGGTGGCGGTCTCGGTGGCCGTGCTTCCGATCGCGCTGTCGGCCCAGCGCGAGGAGGTCGTGGTGATGGCACAGATGTTCGCCACGACCATCGTCATGGCGCTCGCCCTGGAACTGCTCACCGGCGCCGTCCTGGGCGACCATCGGTTCGTCCTGTGGAACTGGTTGCGCTTCGTGCAGCCGGCGGGAGTCGCCGTGCTGTACGTCGTCCTGTGGCGTCTCGACGCGCTCACGGTGAGCAGTGCGCTGATCGTCAACGCCGCGATGCTCGGCGTCCTCGTCCTCGGCACCGGCCTGTGGGCCCTGCGACGCTATGGGCGACCGCGAGCGCAGGCGCGCCTCGCGCGTTCGACGTTCTGGTACGGCTTCCGGATCCACGGTTCCGTCGTCGCCGGCACGGTGAACGCCCGCCTCGACCTCGCGATCATCCCCGCCTTCCTGAGTGCAACCAGCGTGGGCCTGTACTCGGTGGCCGCCAACGTGGCGATGATCGTGGGCACCCTGGCGGGCACGGTCGTCGCGCTCGTGCTGCCGGCGGCAGCCCGCCGCGCCGAGCGCGGGGCGTCGATGGTCGTGGCGTCGATGTACGCCGCACTGGGCGTCGGAGTGGCGGGCGCAGTGGTCATCGCGTTGCTCGCCGACGTCATGCTGAGGCTGTTGTACGGCGCCGAGGTGGTGGCCGCGGCGCCACCGCTGCGGGTGCTCCTGGTGGGCTATGTCCTCCTGATCCCGGGGCTCGTGCTCTCCCAGGGCCTCAGCGCCGCGAACCGTCCTTTCACGAGCACCCTTCCGCAGATCGCCGGGAGCGTGGTGACGATCGTGGGGCTGCTGCTCTTCCTCGGCGACGGCGGGATCATGGCCGCGGCGTGGGTGACGACGGCGGCCTACGCGGTGGTCCTTGTCATGGCGCTGGTCCTCTACCGCGGGGTGGCCGGGCTGTCGTGGCGGGCTCTGTCACCGGCTCGGAGCCTTGCCGCGCTGCGTTCCGGGCCCGCCACCGGCCTCGAGCGGTGACCTCCGGCGACGTCCCCCCGCGCGCGCCGCGATGTCCCGGTAGGCGGCGAGCACGCCGTCGACGTGAGCGGCGAGGCTGAAGCACTCAAGGGCCCGAGCGCGCCCGCTGCGGCCCATCCGCGCCAACCGGGCCGGCTCGTCCAGCAACGGCTCGATCGCTTCCGCCCAGCGCCTGGGCCGACGCGGCTCGAGCACCAGTCCGTCGACACCCGCTCGCACGATCTCCGCCGGCCCGCCGACGCTCGTGGCGACGACGGGGACCTTCATCGCCATCGCTTCGACCACCGTGCGGCCGAACGGCTCCTCCCAGGAGGGCACCAGGAGCAGGTCGACCGCGCGCAGGACCGCCGGCACGTCGACGCGCTCGCCGAGGAGGACGACCTCCCCGCCCACTCCGTGCGACTGGATCAACGCGTGCAGGCGGCGCACGTAGGCCTGGTTGTCGTAGCGCGTCGCGCGACCGACGAAGGTCGCCGAGCCGACCAGCAGCAGCCTCGCGTCGGGACGCCTGCGCTTCACGTGCGCCAGGATGCGCACGGCGTCATCCTGCGCCTTCCACGGCGTCATCTGAGCGACGACTGCGAGGACCGGGGCGCTCGGCGGCAGGCCCAGCCGGGCCCGCGCCTCCGAGGGCTCGAAGCGGTCGGGGTCGAAGCGACCGGTGTCCACGGGGCTGTAGACGACGCGGACGGTCGCGTGCTCGGGGGCGACGGCGTGCGTGACGCCGGCAGCCGTGTACTGCGAGTTCGCCAGCACGCCGCTCGCGCCCCCGACGATCGCGCGAAGCGTGAGCGTGGAGCCGCGGCCGGGCGGCAGACAGTCGCGGACGTGCGCGATCGCGGGTGGCGCACCCAGGCGCGCGGCAAGCGAGGCGACGAGTCCGCTGCGCACCGAGTTCGCGTGCACGAGATCTGCCCCGACCCGGCGGGCCAGATGCGCCACGACCGCTGCCCCGGCGCCCAGGCCGGCCAGGCCGGCGGGCGTGTGCAGCGGATGCAGCCGCAGGCTCGCTTCGATCGCCGGCAGCCGGTGCCACTCGACACCGAGCCCGCGTACGGCGTCGGCAAGCGAACCGGGCGGACAGGCGACCACGGGTGACACGGCATCCGGCAATCCGCCGAGCAGGTCGAGCAGCGAGCGCTCGCCACCGCTGATCCGGCTGGTGTGGTTGACGTAGAGGACCTTCACGCGCCGTCGGCCACGCTCGTGCGGGTCCCGGCGAGCAGGCCGAGCACCAGATCCTCGACCCGCCGGGCGACGGCCGGCCACGCGAACTCGCGCGCCCGCCGCGCCCCCGCGGCCCCGAGCGCCCGCGCGCGCGAGGGATCGAGCAGCAGGTCGGCGATCGCATTGGCGAGCGCGACGTGGTCGGAAGGGTCCACGAGCACCCCGGTCTGGTCGTGGACGACCGCGTCCAACGCGCCCCCCACGTTCCCGGCGACCACCGGCAGCTCGTGCGCGCCGGCCTCGAGGTAGACGATCCCGAACCCCTCCCCCGCCAAGCCGCCCGCCGGCAGGCGGCTGGGCATGGTGAACACGTGGGCACGGCGCAGCCATCGGTCGCGTTCGTCGTCGGGCACCGTGCCGACGAAGCGGACGTTGCCCTGGAGTCCCTGGCCCACGGCGGCGCGCTCGAGCCCGGCCCGCAGCGGCCCATCGCCGACGACGACCCACTCGACATCGGGAACGCGGGCGCGGATGAGCGGCAGCGCCCGCAGCATCACGTCGTGCCCCTTGTAGCGCTCGCTGAGCCGAGAGATGGTCAGGATGGTCGGACGCTCGGCTCGCTGGATCGTGTCCCGCGCCGGAAGGTCGACGCCCGGCAGGATGCGATGCACGCGAGCGGGCTGGGCGCCGCCGGCGACGGCGAGCTCGTGGGTGTAGGCGCTGATCGCGACGGCGGCGTCGGCACGACGCACGGCGAAGGCCGCAAGCCGGGGTCTGTCCCCGACCTCCCTGGCGTAGAGGTACTGGACGACCGGAATGCGCATAGCCGTTGCGATCAGTGCCGCGGCGGGTGCTGTGACGATGTGTCCGCTCAGCACGGCGTCCGGGCGAAAGCGCACCGCCTCGCCGAGCGCGCGCGCGTTGAGCGCCGCCACTCCGAGTGGTTGCCCGGCGCCCAGGCCCACGCGCCGCACGTCGAGGCCGCTGGTGGCGTCGAATCGCCGGGCGCCGGGCCCGTCGACGGTCACCACGCGCACGCGCAGCCGGTCGGCGTGGCGCACGATGCGATGCACCAGCAACTGGATCCCCCCGGGGGCCGGCGGAAAGTCCGGGGTCAGCACCAGAACGCGCGGCTCAGGGTCCACCGAGACCTCGCTGCCGGTCCAGCCACAGACCGAGCGCCAGCAGCGGCCACAGCACGTGGCTCCAGTCGCGCCGCCCGGCGGCGTGCTCGGCGGCGAGGCCACGGGCCACGCCCGCGTCGATCCAGCCCTCGGCGTAGAGCGCGCCCTCGGCGAACTGGTGCGCGAGCGTGGGAGCCAGTGGACCGCGCAGCCACCGGGCGGCGGGGACGCGAAACGCGGTCTTCGGGCGGCGGCCGCAGGCAGCGGGGAGGACGTCGGCCAGCACCGCACGCAATAGCGCCTTCCCGCCGGCGGCGAGATGCGCGTCTGGTGCAACGCCGGCGGCGAACTCGGCGAGGTCGCGATGCAGGTACGGCGTTCGGATCTCCAGCGAGACGAGCATGCCCGCGCGATCGGCTTTGACCAGCACGTCGTCGGGAAGCCAGTGGACCTGATCGAGGTGCATGAGCGCGCCGGAGACCGATGCGGCGAGACGGCCGTCGACCCGCGCGGTCAGGTCGTCGAGCGCACGTTGAGTCCCGGCCTCGGCGGCGAGCCGTGGGCCGTACAGGTCCGGCCGCAGCTCGCGGCGCCGCTCGGTCACCCAGTCGAGGTGTCGCTCGGGGAGGGGACGTCCGTCGAGCAGATAGCTCAGCCGACGGGCGCGGCCGGCCGGGGCCCTCGCGTTCAGTGCCCGCACGCCGTGCGCGCCGAGACGCGGAGGGAGGTGGCGCTCGAAGCGCGCCGCGCGGGCCAGCCAGCGGTAGCGCGGGTAACCTCCGAAGAGCTCGTCCGCTCCCTCCCCGCCGATCGTCACCGTGACCTCCGAGCGGGCCAGCTCGGCCACGGCGTGCAGGGCGGGGAGCGCCTGATCGGCGAGCGGCTGATCGATGCCCGCCAGCAGCGCGGGCACCCGCGTCGCCACGTCGCCCTCTGTGAGGACGACCTCGTGGTGGTCGGCTCCGAGCGCCTGCGCGGTCGCCCGCGCCATAGCTGTCTCGCTGACCTCGCCGACGTCGAAGCCGACCGTGAACGTCTTGATGGGGGTCGTCGAGTACTGGGCGGCGAGCGCGGCGATGAGGGTGGAGTCCACGCCGCCGCTGAGAAGGACGCCGAGCGGGACGTCGGCGATCATCCGGCTGCGGATCGAGCCCTCCAGCAGCCGCCGCGTCTCCGCGACGAGCTCGGGCCGCCGTTCCGCCGGACGCGGTGCGTAGGAGGAAGGCGACCAGTACCCGCGGACTTCCGCCCGCTTCGCACCGGGCTCCCAGGTCAGGACGTGGCCGGGCGGAAGCTGGCGCGCTCCGCGGAGGATCGCCGCTGGACCGGGGACGTAGCCGAAGACGAAGAACGCGTCGACCGCCGCCGCGGACAGGTCGCCGTCCACGTCGCCGCCCCGGCACAGCGCCGACAGCTCCGACGCGAAGCTCAAAGCGCCCGAACGCTCGGCGTAGAACAGCGGCTTCTCGCCGAACCGGTCACGCCCCAGCAGAAGCCGGCGGCGGCGCTCGTCCCACAGGGCGAAGGCGAACATGCCCTCCAGCGCGTGCACCAGGTCGTCGCCGTACTCCTCGTAGAGGTGGACGATGACCTCCGTGTCGGTCCCCGTCGCAAGCCGATGACCGCGCTCGCGAAGGTGGTGGCGCAGAGAGGGATGGTTGTAGATCTCGCCGTTGAGCACGGCCCACACGTCGGCCTGCTCGTTGCTCAGCGGCTGGTGGCCCCCGGCGACGTCGATGACGCTCAGGCGCCGCGCGCCGAGCGCGAGCCCCGATGCGCGATCGACGTAGACGCCCTCGTCGTCGGGTCCTCGATGGCGCAGGGCACGGTTCATCGCCGCCACCGCCGCGCCATCGGGGTCCAGCGTGCGTCCGCAGATCCCACACATCAGGGGCTCGGCTCAGCGGGTTCGGTCTGTGGGTTGGGTGTCGGGGTCTGGGTGGTGGGGGGTGTGATCTTGATGATGGACAGGCGGTCGTTCAGCGTGATGCGATGGGAGGTGGCTGTGGTGGTGTCGATCGGGGTGGTGGACTGTGAGGGGTCGAAGACCTCCAGCTTGCTGGGTGCTG
>JACCXR010000058.1 GCA_013696915.1 Euzebyaceae bacterium | reverse complement strand
GGCAGCCGTTCCTCAACAGCTTCACCGAGGACATGCGGCTGAAGGGCCACGTCCCGTCGTCCCGGCTGCTGCGCCGGGCGGAGCTGGAGCCGGCACCCGATGTCCAGGAACGGCTGGCGCTGGAGGACGGGGCCCGGACCCTGTACCTGGAACGGCTCATGCTGGCAGACGGCCAGCCGATCGCCCTGCACTACACCCATCTGGTCCTGGCCTTGTGCACCAACGCCGACGAGTGGTTCTCCTCTGCAGCGCTGGAGGGCTCCATCTACGCGATCCTCGAGCAGCGCTGCGGGCACGAGCTGCGCGAGGCCGAGGAGACCGTGGAGGCTGCGGTCGCGGGGCCCGCGGAAGCGAAGCAGCTCGACGTCCCCGCGGGGGCACCGCTGCTGTGGATCCGACGCGTCACCTGCCTGGCGGACGGCACGCCGATCGAGAACAGCACGATGCTCTACCGCAGCGACCGATACCGGCTCGTGATGCGGTCAGCTCGCACCGGATGAGCGACCGGCACATCGACCTGGAGGTCGGACTGGGGAGTGCCGGGTCCACCGGGTGGTCGCGCATCCTTCAGCAGGAGGGGTTGCGCCATCGCGGCGAGGACGTGCAGAGCGCGCCCGTGGTCGTGCTGGAGGACGAACTTCCGGACTGGACCGAGGACTACGTGTCGGCGGGTGGCGTGGCGGTCGTCAGCGGCGCCCCGAGCGGCGCAGGCCTGCTGCCGGACTCGATCGAGGGCGTCATCGGCGGGTTCGAGCGCCCGGACGCACCGCGCCTGTGCACCGCCCCGACGTTGGCACGCCTGTTCTCCGGCCAGGGCAAAGGCGTGTGCCGGTTGCACGAGCGGCGGGTGCGCAAGAACGGGATGGACCCCGGCCGCTTCCCACTGATCCTGCGTCGCCGCGTCGGCCGCGGATGGCTGCTGTTCACCGGCGTGCCGTTGACCCGCCTGCTGATGGCCCACGGTGACACCCTGCGCCGGTTCTCGCCGCACTCGGACGTCACCGAGCGGGTGAGCAGCATCGACAAGGCAGAGGTGGCAGACACCCTCGTATGGCTGCTGCGAACAGCCTTCGCTGCCGCGGGGCTGCCGTACGTCCGCCCGGTCCGCTTCCCGCACGGCGCGGCGTCGGTGCTCATCTTCCGCATCGACGTCGACGGCGCCTACGGCGACCGGTGCGCGGCGCTGGCGAAGGTCGCGTCAGCCCACGGCGTGCCCCTGTCGATCTTCGTCAACCGCCAGTTGTGCGAAGAACATCCCGGGACGCTGCCGCCACACGGCGATGGTGGCACCGATGGCGGCACCGTGCGGCACGAGATCGGCCAGCACGGGTCAACGCACAATCTGTTCGACACCGTGGCGGACAACCTGGCCAACCTGCGCGCCGGGGCCGCCTGGGTCGAGGAACGGACCGGGGTCGTGGCCCGGTCGTTCGTCGCTCCCCGCGGAATGTGGAACCCAGCCCTCGGCCAGGCGCTGGCGGAGATGGGCTATCGCTACTCGTCGGACTTCGGCCTGGACTTCGACTCCCTGCCGTTCCGGGTGCCGGGCTCGGGCATCCTGCAGATCCCGGTGCACCCCTACTCGCCGGAGCGTGCCGTCGAGCACGCCCGCGAGCACGGATCGCCGCCGGTGACCCCTGCGGCCGTGGCCGCCCACTATCTCGCGGTCGTGCAGCAGCAGGTGGCGGCCAATCGGCCGACGCACGTCTACGGCCACCCCGAGGTGCTCGGCGCGATGGCCGACCAGGTCCTGCCCACGGTCTTCGCCGACGTCCGGCGCCGCGGTCTGCGGACGATGACGCTGGCACAGATGACCGACTGGTGGGAGCTGCGCGAGGGGGCCGGGATGCGCGCCCGGGTGCAGGCGGGGACCGGCACGCTGCTGGTCGACTACGACGCCGAGCGGCTGCCCGTCGAGGTCGACGGTGCCGACGGGCTGGACGTGATGGTGGCGGGTGCCCGCAGGCGTGTGCCGGTGGGCGAGAGGTCGGTGCTGCTGCCGGCCGACGGTGGGATCAGCGCAGCCGCTCGACCGCCGTCATGATCGCGGCGACCCGGACGGGATCGACCGGCTTCCACCACACGCCCTCGTGCTTCATGGCGCTCCCGACGATCGCACCGTCCGCGAGGCTCAACAGCTCCGAGGCGTTGCTGTCGTCGAGGCCGCTGCCGACCAGGACGCGCAGGCTGGCGACGTCCTTGATCTCGTGCACCTCCGCCAGCCGGGTGGGGTCGCCGGTCCGGGTGCCCGTGGCGATCAGCACGTCGGCGTCGAAGGCCTCGGTGTCGTAGGTCAGCTCCGCGATGCTGCGGTCACCGACGATCGCGTGGCTGCCGTGCTTGACGTGGACGTCGGCGAACACCCGGATGTCCTCGCCGCGGATCGCGGAGCGGAAGCGCAGCGCTTCGGCGGCTGAGCCCTCGATGAAGCCTTCGTTGGCGACGTAGGCGTTGACCCATTGGTTCGCGCGCACGAAGCGGGCATCGACCGCCTTGGCGATCGCGATGCTCTCGACCACCCCATGCGCGACGCAGATGATGCCGATCGGGACGTCGACGGCGCCGCGCACGGCCATGGCAACCGCGGTGAGGCCGGCGACGGTGTCGGGGCCGAGGTGACGCGGGTTGCGGAAGGGGATGTCGCCGGCGTTCTCGACGATCAGCCCGTCCACGCCGCCGCCCGCGTAGGCCTGCGCGTCCTCGACGGCGCGCGCGACGATCTCGGCCATGGACTCGCCGCGATAGCGCGGAGCGCCCGGCAGCGGCAGCGCGTGCACCGTACCGATGATCGGCTTGGCGATCTGGAACAGGTCGGTGAGGGCATCGAAGGAGAAGTCGTTCACCGGCGTCGGCGGAGTGCTGGTGCTGGTCATCGTCGGCTCCCATGTACGGTCGGTGCGGCGCCACGGCCGATGGCGGCCAGCGCTTCGTCCCGCGTCGGCAGGCTGCTGCGCGCACCGATCGCCCGGGTCGCCAGGGCGCCGGCGGCGCAGCCGAGCCGGGCGGCATCCTCGAGCGGCCAGCCCTCCAGCCATCCGCTGAGGAATGCGGCGGCGCAGGCGTCGCCGGCCCCGGTGGTGTCGACGACGTCGGCGGTGATGCCGGGGATGCTCAGCGGTCCTCCGGCGGTGAAGACGGTCACCCCGCGCGCGCCGCGGGTGACGAGCACGATCGAGGGGCCCCGGCCGCGGAGGTGTTCGGCTCCCTCGTCGAGGCGGCCGGTCCCGAACAGATCAATCAGCGCGAACTCGTTGACGACGCAGACGTCGGTGTTGGCCAGCAGCCGCTCGACGCCGGTCAATCCCTCGCTGACACTGCCGGGCTCGAGGTCGACGGACACCGCCACACCGGCCGCCCGCGCGATCTCCGCAGCCTCCGTCGCGACCCCGATGTCGAACGGCGCCATGTGGACCAGCCGCGCGCTGGCGATGAGGGCGTGATCCAGGTCGTTCGAGCTCGGGAAGATCATGGGGGTCCGCGCGAGGGTCAGCGCCTTCTCGCCGCTGTCGTCGAGCTGGATGACGCAGAAGTACGTCTGCTGGCCTGGCTTGACCCGGACACCGCGGGCATTGACGTCGAACTCGGCCAGGCCCTGGATCGTCTGCGCGCCGAACGCGTCGTCCCCCACCACCGCGTGCATGCCGACGCGTTGCCCCAGCCGGGACGCGGCGCAGCAGAAGTTGCCGATCATGCCGCCGGCGAACATGCCGGCCGGGGTCCCGTGGATCTTCTCGTCGTTGCCGGCCAGCCGCGGGACGCGGACGTAGATGTCCACGTCGAGGTCGCCGATGCCCAGGATGTCCAACGGCTGCAAGCTCATCGCATCGTCACCGGGACCCGGACCTGGCCGTCAACAGGTTGTTCACCATGACCGTCAGCACGAGCAGCGCACCGAGGGCGCCCAGCTGCCAGATCTGGTCGACGCCGGCGAGCTGCAGCCCCGAGCTCAGCACCACGATGAACACGACGGCGAGCAACGTCCCAGAGACCGTCCCGCGGCCGCCGAAGATGTTGGTGCCGCCGAGCACGGCGATGGTGATGGTCTGCAACACCAGGTTGCCGCCCGCCCCGGGGCGTGCGGCCAGCAGCCACGAGTTCGTCACCACTGCGCCGAGCCCCGCCAGGAGGCCGGAGATGCCGTACAGGACGAAGCGCACGCGCGCGGGCGAGATCCCCACCAGGCTCGCCGCCCGCTCGTTGTTGCCGACCTCATAGATCCGCCGCCCGAACCGGTGGTAGCCCGTCATCGCGCCGACGAGGAGGTACGCAGGGATCAGGGCGAGCACCACCTGCGCGGGGACGCCCAGGATCTTGCCCTGGCCGAGAAACGCGTAGCCGGCCTGGGCGAACCCCGTGATGGTGACCCCCTTGGCGGCGACGAACGCCGCCGACTCGTACGCGTAGAGGGTGCCGAGCGTCGCGATCAACGACGGGATGCCGATCACGGTCACGAGCACACCGTTGAAGGCGCCCAGCAGCAAGCCGATGCCGAGGGTGATCACAGCGGCGACCCAGACGTTCACGCCCGCGTTGACCATCAGCCCCATGCAGATCCCGGACAGGCCGAGCATGGACCCGACCGACAGGTCGATGCCGCCCCCGCCGCCGATGATGACGAGCGTCTGGCCGAGAGCCAGCAGCCCGATGACCACACCGAACTTCGTAATGTTGAGGATGTTGTCGACGCTGAGGAAGAACGGCGACAGCAGGCTCATGACGACGCCGGTGGCGATGGTGACGAGCACGAGGAACAGCCGCCGGTCGGAGAGCATGCGGCTCACGTCCAGCCCGGGACGGTCCACATGCGTCGGCGAGCTCACAACGCCCGCTCCCGGCGTGCCGCGCGTCGGTTCACGATCGCATCGATCGACACGGCGAGCAGGATGAAGACACCGAGCAGCAGGCCGTTCCACAGCGGCGGCACCCCGAGGAGCACGACCCCGTTCTGCAACACCGCCACGAACACCACGCCGCCCAACGTCCCGAGGATGGCGCCGCGCCCTCCCGTGATGGACGTGCCCCCGACGACGACCGCCGCGATCACCGCGAGTTCGAGACCTTGACCTGAATAGGCCTGGATCACGCCGGTCCGGCTCATGAACACGAGTGCCGCCACGCCCACCAGGCCGCCGAGCAGGGCGAACGCGCCGATGGTCGTGCGGGTCACACGGATGCCCGCCAGGCGGGCCGCCTCCGCATCGTTGCCGATGGCGTAGACATTGCGTCCGAAGCTGCGGAACCGCATGACGTATGCCAGCCCCCCATAGACGACCAGCACCAGGAAGGCGACGCCGGGGATGCCCGCGAACCGCTCGACCAGCAGGAGGCTGATCGGTGGCGCGAACAGATCGGAACCACCCCAGAGGCTGAAGTGCACGGCGCGCCAGACGGCGAGCAGACCGATCGTTGCGATGATCGGCGACACCATTCCCTTGGTCACGATCAGGCCGTGCAGCGCACCGATGGCTGTGCCCAGCACCACGGCCAGGACGACGATGAGCCACGGGTTCACCCCGGCCAGCGTCGCTGTGCCGCTGATCAACGCCAGCAGGCCCAGCACCGAACCCACCGCGACGTCGATGCCTCCGAGGATGATCACCAGGGTCATCCCGGCGGCGATCAACGCCAGGTCGGCGGCGTTCAGCGCGATGTTGCCGAGGTTGGCGGCAGTCAGAAAGTTGGCCGACAGCACGGAGAAGACGATCATCTCGCCGAGCACGAACACGTAGATCGCCATCGCCCGCCATTGCAGTCGGCCGGCGATGCCGGAGCGCTGCCCGACGGCGGTGTCGCGCCCTGCCGTGGTGGTTGAGCTAGACATCGGCACCCGTATAGCCCATCGTCGCTTCGAGCACCGCATGGCTCGTCGCGTCGCCGCGGCGGAAGTCGGCCACCATGCGCCCGTCGCGGACCACGTGGACGTGATCCGACAGGACCAGCAGCTCCGGCAGCTCCGAGGAGATCACCAGGACCCCGAAGCCCTGCTCGGCCAGTCCGAAGATGAGCCGGTGGATCTCGGTCTTCGTGCCGACGTCGATGCCGCGGGTCGGCTCGTCGAGGATGAGCAGCTTCGGCTCGGTGGCCAGCCACCGCGCGAGCAGGACCTTCTGCTGTGATCCGCCCGAGAGATTGAGTATCGACTCGCCGGGGTCGCGGGTCTTGATGCCCAGCGACTCCACGAAGCGCCTCACCAGGGTGCGCTCCTTCGATCGGTGGACGAACCCTCCCTGGCTGACCCGGTCGAGCACCGCGGTGCTGAGGTTGGCGCCGGTGTCCATGAGGGGGTACAGCCCTTGGGTCTTGCGGTCCTCGGGCACGTAGGCGACGCCTGCGGCCATCGCGGCGCGCGAGGATCGGGGAGCGTACGGCCGGCCGTCGAGCGTGACCGTGCCCGCCGACGGATGCAGCTGCCCGAACAACGACAGGGCGATCTCGGTGCGTCCCGCCCCGATGAGCCCGTAGAGCCCGACGATCTCGCCGCGGCTGACCGTGAGGTTCACGTCGGAGAACGCGCCCTCAACCGTGAGCCCCTGGACGGTGAGCAAGGGGGCCGCGTCCCCGGCGCCCCGCTTGCCCTGCGCCATGGCCTCCGCCTGCTCGATATGCCGACCGCTCATCAGGTGGATGACCTGCTGCTCGCTCAACTCGGACGCGGCGCCTTCGCCGACCTTGCGTCCGTCCTTGAGCACGACGATGCGATCGGCGACCTGGGCCAGCTCCCCGAAGCGATGGGTGATGTACAGCACACCGCCGCCGCCGCCGGTGAACTGCTCCACGAGCGCGAACAGCTTGGTCGCATCGTTCTCGGTCAGGATCGAGGTCGGCTCGTCCAGGATGAGCACCCGCGCCTCGAGGTGCAGGGCGCGGGCGATGAGCACGAGCTGCTGGTGGCCGAGGCTCAGCTGTTCCATGCGCCGGTCGAGCAACGCCGGGGACAGGCCGAGCTCGGTGAACAGCTCGCGTCCCTCCCGCAGCATGGCGGTCCACTGAACGTTGCCGAAACGGCTGCGTGGCTGCCGGCCTGCGAAGACGTTCTCCAGGACCGAGAGCTGTGGGAAGAACGTCGGCTCCTGGAAGACCGCAGCCACCCCCGCCTGGACCGCGTCCGCGGGGGTGGCCGGCTCATAGGGCTCGTCGAGCAGCCGCATGGCACCGGCGTCCGCGATGTAGACCCCCGACAGGATCTTGATGAGCGTCGACTTGCCTGCGCCGTTCTCGCCCAGGACGGCGACCACCTCGCCGGCATGCAGGTGCAGCCCGACCTCCGCGAGGGCCTGCGTGGGCCCGAAGGCCTTGCACAGGCCGGTCGCCTCGAGAAGCGTCGAGCCCATCGCCGCACCTGCCTCGCCGGCGAGCCCCGCCGGGCCTAGAAGTCGAAGTCTCCGACGTTGGACTCGTCATAGATCACCGGCGGCCCCAGCAGCAAGGTCTGCGTCTCTTCATCCCACGCGACCGGCTCGTCGAACCCGGGAACGTCGTTCTCCGGCTCGAACTCGTTGCCTTCCAGGATGTAGTCGACCGCCCACACGGTGAGGTAGCCCAGCTGCTCCACGTCCCACAGCACGGTGGTCTCCATGACCCCGCTTTCGATGAACGGTCGGGCGGTGTTGGGCGAGCCGTAGCCGATGACGGCGATCTCGCCCGCCTTGCCGGCGTTCTGCACCGCCTGCGCCACGCCGGGGACCGCCGTCGACGGCACGCCGACGAGGCCGTCGATCTCCGGGAACGCCGTCATGAGGCTCTGGGCCTCCGACAACGCCGTCTCGCTGTCCGGGGCATGCCGCACGCCGCCCACCACCTCGACATCCGGATAGGTGGTCTCGATGCGCTCCTGCATGAACTCCACCCAGGCGTCGAGACTCGGCGTGTTCGCCACACCGGAGACGATGCCGATCTGGCCCTCACCGCCGATCTGCTCGACCAGGTTGTCGATCAGCGTGTACCCGAGCGCCTGGTCGGTCGCCTGTGCCACGTAGAACGCCCGGTCCGTGCCGGGAGCGTCGGCGTCTGAAGCAGCGACCAGGATGCCCGCGTCGACGGCCTCGCTGATCGCGTTGTCCAGCGTGGTGGGGTCCAGCGGCGACACCACGATCGCGTCGAAGCCCTGAGTGATGAAGCCCTCCAGGATGCGCAGCTGCTCCGAGGGATCGGCCTGCGCCGGACCGCTCTGCACGTAGTCGACGCCGAACTCCTCGGCCGCCCGCTGCGCCCCCTCCTCGAAGCCGTCGTAGTACGGGATGCCGACGATCTGCGGGATGAACGCGACCTGGGGCTCATCACCACCATCCGCCTCGGTGGCGGCATCCGTCTGCCCTTCCGTCTCTTCGCCGGCATCCGTCTGTCCTTCCGTCTCTGCGCCGGCATCCGTCTGCCCTTCCGTCTCTGTACCGGCACCGACCGACAGGCCCCCGCCCTCTGCGGTCGCCGCACCCTGGGTGCCGGCTCCCGAGGCGCCGGTCGCACCGGTGTCCCCGGTGCCGCCACAGGCCGCCAGCACCATCCCAATTGCCGCGAGCAGGACCAGCCTTGTCCCGATATGCCTCATGGGGTTCTCCTTTGATGGCCGGCACGCCGCCCAGCCTGACAGGTCGTTATGACAACATACAGAGATACTGGGCCCGCGTAGTGCCGCAGTCAAAGCCTTGTGCGTCGTGGGGCGGTCTCCTTCGCCCCGATCAGCGACCCGTCGGTCCGCACCGCCCACACCTCGCGGGTGCCGGGGTTGTCGTTGACGATGTACAGCACGCCTGCGTTGCGCGCGCTGGCCGCGAGCCCGCTGGCCTCGGGGATCGTGTCCACGCCGAACGTGCCGACCCTGGCGGGCTCCTCGTAAACGTGCCGACCCTGGCGGGCTCCTCGTAGGCGGTCTGGGCGGTCGCGGAACTCGGCGCCGGGGCGAGGGTCGCGGACAGGACGGCGACGGCGAGCAGCACGCGCATTGGATCACACACGGTAGCCACAGGAATCGCGACCGCAACCCGCGGCCTTCTCGACCGCTCGCGGGTTGCGCCCGGTTGGCCGATCAGGCCCCCCGGGCGCGAGTCCGGGCCACCGAGGCGCCGGCGGAGTTGCCCCTGGCGCAGGGCCGCCGGCTTGCGGGACTGGCCGAGCCACCGCGACGGACTGGCCGTGACCGCCGGACAGCGCGCGGGCGGGGTGCGGCCGTCCTCGCACGCCCGCCTGCCGACAGCTGTGGACGGCGCGGACCGGGCCGCGGTGGGGCGGCGTGCTCGACACCGTCGCTGCCCACCCGGCTGACCAGCGACCCCGCCGGCCGCGGAGGAGGTCGCGCGCGGCGGTCACCCGGCGGCGCCGAGCCCGGCCGCCGCGCAGCGCTACGGTGGGGGCATGGGTCAGCCGGTCTTCTGGAGTGCGCTCCTCGCCGTGTCGGTCGCGGGCGTCGGGGTCCGCGTGCTGGCGCGCCGGCCGCTCCTGCCTCGTCTCGCGAAGGAGCTGGGGCGGTGGGAGCTCGCGGTCGCCGGCGCATCCCTGCTGGCGCTCGTGTTCCACTGTCTCGCGATGTTCTTCGCGGGCTGGGTCGATGTCGTGCCGTTCCTGCGGGCGCCGGCCGCGGCGATCCGGGCGATGGGGACCGTGAGCCAAGTGGCCTACTGGGTCCCGGCCGCGCTCCTGCTCGTCGCGGTCCGTCGGGTTTGGCCGATTGCGGTGGCCGTGCTCGCCGTCATGCTGGCCGGGGTCGGCGTCACCATGTACTGGCCGTTCGCGCTCACGACGCATCTCGCGTGGATCGCCGCGGCGGTCGTGGGAGTCGTGGTCATCGCGTCGGTCCTCGTCCGCGCGCGGCCGTCGACCACCGCGACCGCGTAGCCCCCGCTCCGGCGACACCAACCACGGTCGGTCGCCCGGTCGGCTCGGCGTGGACTCCGAGCCCGCCGCGCCGGGTCCCGCATCTCGGCTCTGGTGCGCGCGGTGGGGACCGCCGAGGATCGGTGACCGGTCGATGCCTATCGGCGCCCGTTCTCGTGCGAATCGGGTGGCGGCACCGGAGGGCGGTCGCCGGAGTCCGTGGGGATGACCAGCTCGAAGCGCGCGCCGGCGCCGGGGCCGTCGACGAGCCGCGCGTCGCCGCCGTGCGCCTCCGCGATCGCGCGGACGATGGCAGGCCGAGACCGGCCCCGCTGACGGGGTTGCGTCGCGAGCCGCGCGAGAAGCGCTGGAAGATCAGAGCGGCGTCCTCAGGTGCCACCCCGCGGCCGTCGTCGTGCACCCACATGCGGACCCGGCCGTCCTCGACGCTCGCGCCGATGCGGATCACCGCGCCGGCGTCGGTGTGCTGGCACGCGTTCTGCGCCAGCTGCACCATCGCCTGGGTCAGGCGCTGCGGGTCCGCGCGGATGGCCGCGTGCGCGGGCGGCTCGATCCGCCAGTCGCGCGGCGCGAGCGCGCTGGCCTTGCGGTGGATGTCGGTCGTCAGCCCGTGCAGGTCCACCTGCTGGACGCGGACGAAGTCGGGCTGCTCCGCCCGGGCGAGCACCAGCAGGTCGTCGACGATGCGGTTCATGCGGTCGATCTCGTCGATGATCACGGCGGCGGTGGCGCGGCGGTCCTCTGGGTCGGTGTCCAGCTCGAGCAGCTCGAGGTGCCCCCGGATCACCGTCAGGGGGGCGCGCAGCTCGTGGCTGGCGTCGTCGAGGAACCGGCGCTGCGTGGTGAACGCCCGCTCGAGGCGGCCCAGCATGTCGTTGAACGCCGTGGCGATCAGCGAGGCCTCGTCCCGCCCGCGCACCGGGATCCGCTGGGCGAAGTCGGTGTCGGAGATCATCCGGGCGGTGCCCGCCAGCGAACGCAGCGGCCGGAGCACGCGGCCGGCCAGCCCGAGGCCGAGCAGCGAGGCCACCACGAGCGTGACCAGCTGGGTCGTCGCCTGCACCCGTACCGCGTCGTCGATCTCGCTGCGCTCGAACGCCGGGAAGTTGGCCACGACGAACAGGCCAGGAAGCGGATCGCCGGCGAGCGGCAGCGCGACGTAGCGAGCCTCGCCCAGCGGCGTGCCGATGCTGCCCGCCTCGGGTTCGTCCAGCGAGAGCCAGTAGGCGATCGCAGGGTCGAGCTCGTGGGCCGAGGACGCGCACGGTCCCCGGCCGACGATCCTCGTGACCTCAGCGGGTCGGATCGTGCTGGACCGCAGTCCGCGCGAGGACCTGCAGGGGCAGGCGCTCCTCGATGGCACCGTCGACCTGTTCGCGCGCTTCCAGTCCGGCCCCGACCTGCGCCGAGCACGCCCACATCTCCGCATCGCCCGGGGCAAGGTCGCCGGCGAGCCGCACCTCGCCACTCGCGCCTGACCACCCGCAGCGTCGCCGCGCTCGCCGACCGCGGACTCTCCGCGGGGCGCATCACCCAGCTCTACCCCCACGAGGACCGCATCGCGCTCCACGAGGCGCTCGACCTCGAGCGGCAACTCCCGGCATAGCGTGGCCCCTCGGGTCGCGCTCGACCACAACTTCCCGAGCCGATCCTGCGCGCGGTCCAGCCGTGGCTGCGCCCATCAACGCGGGATGCGTCGTGATCCCGCTGATCAGGCCGAGGTCGGCAGCCACCTTGACGTCAGCTTCGTCTACGGAGTCAGAGGGACCACAGCGACCACGCTGACGAAGATGAGACACCACCCTGGCGGATCGCTGCGTTCGGGGCGGGCGTCTGCGAGGTCATGTGGCCGACCGAGAACAGCGCGGTCCCGACGAGGTCGACCGCATGCGTATCGACCTCTCCCAGGACCGTCGGGGAACCCGGCGTCGTCGGGACTTCGCGACCTGGCCCATGATGGCCGCCACGGGTGACCCGCGCGGCGAAGACGCGCCGCATCACCACGTTCGGCAGGGGCGAGCGCCCGACCCGGGTGTCCACAGTCCAGCTCTCGGATCGCCACCGGTCGTCGCTCGCTGGGCCACGATGTTGTCCGCACCGGATGGGAGGAGGCATCATGGCCGTCGATGAACGCGCACGCCACGAGCTCTACCTGCAGCTCGCACATTGTCCTGGGGCAAGAGGAGGGCGCGACGATGATGGCGCTGCTCCCGCCCGACGGCTGGGCCGACGTCGCCCGCCGACACGACCTCGACCGGGTGGAGGCGTCCCTGCGCGCCGACGTCGGTCAGCTGCGCACGGAGATCGCGCCCCTACTCCGGGGGGAAGGGTCAGCGACGCCGGTACGCGTCGGCTCGGTGGTCGACGTGTTTCACTGTGACCAGCCGCTGATCGTCGTCGATGACGTGCAGGACTCGGTACGTGCCGCGCCGAGCGGCGTGCGTGCCGGTCAGCGGGCCGCTGACTTCGGTGCCCACTCTGTGCGGATTGTCGAGCAGCGGCCCTGTGATGAACTCGACAACGGCGGCGGCGATTGCTTCGGGGAGTCGTTCGGCGATGGCACGGGCAGCGGGTCCGGCGACCCGGAGCTCGTAGGCTGGGTCACGCCTTGTCGCGGGCACTCGCCAGTAGCGCGCGTAGCCCCTCGGCGTCGACGACATCGCCTGCGGCGATGGCTGCGTCGGCCTCCTGCAGGCGTCGCATAGTCGCGGGATCCGACAGGACGGCGATGGTCTCCTCCAGGGATCGGATGTCCTCGAGGCTGACGATCACCGCGGCCTCACGGCGTCGACGCGTCACGACGACGCGTGCATGGTGCTTCTGCACACGGTCGATGACCTCGGAGAAGCTGGCCTTCACCGCAGCGAGAGATTCCATCGACATGACCTGAATTTTGCGACAGCCTGCAAGGAGGCGCGAGCCAATCATCCGTCATCGGGGCGGACCTGCGGTTGCCGGCGGCCAGCGCCGCGCTGATCAACGGCACGCTCGGCCACAGCCTCGACTTCGACGACACCCATCCGGAATCGATCATCCACCCGAGCAGCTTCCTGGCCGCGACGGCGCTGGCGGTCGCCGAGGAGCGCGGGGCCGACGGGGCGCAGGCGCTCGTGGGATTCGTCGCCGGGATGGAGTGCGTCGTGCGCATCGGGATGGCAGCGCCTGGCGGCCTGCACGCCAGGGGCTTCCACGCCACCGCGGCGTGCGGTGCCCTCGGCGCGGCGATCGTCGCCGGGAAGATCATGGGACTGACCCAGCATCAACTCGTCAATGCTGTGGGGATCGCCGGCTCCATGGGCAGCGGCATCTTCGAGTACGTCAATTGAGGACTCACGCCGATCCGCCCTTCCACATGGGGCGCCTGACAGAGGGGCTGGGCACGGTCTGGGAAACCCTACATGCCCTAATCAAGCCGCTCCCGTGCGGGCACATTATGCATCCGTTCATCACGGCCACGCTCAATTTGAGGGAGAGCGAGCAGATCAGCGTCGCGGATGTCGAGTCGTTGGTGTCCACGATCGACAAGTGGGCGGTCCCGATCGTGTGCGAGCCCGCGGAGTCGAAAGCAGCCCCCGAGACCGCCTACCACTCGAGGTTCAGCCTGCCGTTCACCATCGCCTCAGCGCTCGTGGACGGCTGGGTGGGCGTCGGCACGTACACGGAGGCGCGAGTGCGGGATGAGGAGGTCCTGCGGCTGGCCGCCCGGGTCGGCTACGAGGCGAAGGACGGCTGGGATGCCGA
>JACCXR010000015.1 GCA_013696915.1 Euzebyaceae bacterium | reverse complement strand
GGCAGCGACATGACCGACCAGAACCTGGCGATCAACGTCACGGAGGCGCGGGACCTCGTCGAGCAGCTGCGCGAGGGTGAGGACGTCACCTCCATCGGCGTGAACGGCATCGCCGTCACCGACGGCGAGGAGTTCGCCGGCGTGTGGGTGTCCTCGGTCGCGTCGGGTTCGCCGGCGAACAACGCCGGCCTCCGGGGCGGCGACATCATCACCAAGCTCGAGAACGTCGGCATCGGCGAGGACGGCACGATGTCGGGGTACTGCGACATCCTCCGCAGCCGCGGCCCCGAGGACGTCCTGGCCGTCGAGGTCATCCGCTTCGACACCGAGGAGGTCCTGGCCGGGCAGATCAACGGCGACGAGCTGACGCAGTCGTTCTCCTTCGCCCAGGAGCTTGAAGGGGAGGCGACCACGGACACCGCGGCGGCCGACACCTATTCGGGCTTCACCACGATCACCGACGACACCGGCGCGATCAGCGTCGAGGTCCCCAACGAGTGGTCGCAGGTCGACGGCGCGCCGTACACCGACGGCGAGGGCCGGCAGATCTTCGACGTCCGCGCCTCCTCCAACCTCGGGGACTTCATCGGCGACAACGCCACCTGGAACACACCGGGGATGATCTTCAGCGCCTCCTCGGCGCTCGCCCAGAGCGCGAACGAACTGACCCTGCTCGACGAGTTCCGGACGCTCGAGGGCCAGTGCACCTATGCGGGGCGCCAGCCCTACGAGGACGCCGCCTACACCGGGCAGTACGACCTGTACACCGACTGCGGGGGGGTCGGGGCGACCGCGGTCGTCGTCGGGGCCGTCCCCGCCGACCGGTCCTTCGTGATCCGGGTGTTCATCCAGGCCAACAGCGACCGGGACTTCGAGGCGCTGGACCGCATCCTGAACTCGTTCGTCGTCACGGGACAGGTCTGATCCTGGGCATGGACCGGCGCCGGGGCGGGATCCTCCTCCGCCCCGGCGTCGCCGTCGCCGTCGCCGGCCGGTGGTGGTGATGCGCTCCGACGACATCGTGACGCTCGGAATTCCTGAGCTGGGCGATGCCGTCGAGATCGGCAGCGGCGGCTTCGGCACGGTGTACCGGGCGGAGCAGCCCGCGCTGCGGCGCACCGTCGCCGTGAAGACGCTGCGAAACGCCGTCCGCGACGAGAAGGTGCGGATCCGCTTCGAACGCGAGATCCAGGCGATGGGGATGCTCTCCGGCCACCCGAACATCGTCACGGTGCACGACTCGGGCTTCACGAGCTCCGGTCAGCCCTACATCCTGATGGCGCTGATGGAGGACGGCTCGCTCGGCGACCGGGTCGCCGGGCAGGGGCCACTGCCGTGGCAGGAGGTCCTCGACGTGGCGGTCAAGGTCGCGGGCGCGCTCGAGACCGCGCACCAGGCGGGGATCCTCCACCGCGACATCAAGCCCGAGAACATCCTGATGTCGGCCTACGGCGAGCCCAAGCTCGGCGACTTCGGCATCGCGCGGCTGCGCGGCGGCCCCGAGACGCGGACCGACACGCTCACGGCGAGCATCGCCCATGTCGCACCGGAGCTGCTCGCCGGCCAGCCGCCGTCCGTGGCCACCGACCTGTACGCGCTCGGTTCGACGATGTTCACGCTGCTCAGCGGGTCGGCGGCCTTCCTGCGCGACACCGACGAGTCGATCGTCCCGGCGCTGACGCGCATCGGCACGGAGCCCGTGCCGGACCTGCGCCCTCGGGGGGTGCCGGGACCCGTCTGCGAACTCGTCGAGCGGCTGATGGAGAAGGAGCCGGCGGCGCGGTTCCCCTCGGCCGAGGACTTCGGACGTGCCGCCCAGGACGTCCAGCGAGCGCTCGGCGTGTCGCCCTCGCGGATGGCGGTGCGGTCCGATGCCGCGCACGCCGCGCGCAGGACCGCCGTTGCCGGCAACTCCGGTGACGTCGCGCCGCCGGCGCCGGCAGCCGGCCGGAGCCCCGGGGAGGGCACACCGGATTCGACGCCAGCCGGCGAGGGTGCACCGGCCGGCCGGGCCCCCGACGACGACGCCCGCAGCGGCGCCCTCGCTGGCGCCTCCCCACTGGCGCCCTCACCGGGGCCAGGGCGGGCGTCCCGTCCTCTGCCGGACTCCCGGCGACCGGCGGCCGCGCCGGCCTCGGGAATCACGCCCCCGTCGGCTCCGGCACCCGTCTTCCCGCCCCCGTCGGCTCCGGCCCCCGTCTTCCCGCCTGGGCCCGCCGCCGCACCGCCACCGTCGCGGCGCGGTCTGGTGATCGGCCTGGCGGCGGGAGGCGCCGTGCTCGTCGCCGTCGTCGCCGTCGTCGCGGTCGCGATGGTCCGGTCCGGAACCGGACCCGGCCCGACGCCGACGGTCGATCCCACCGAGATCGCCACCCCGGACGACTACGCGGCGTACGCGCCGGTGACGGACGACGCCGACGTGCTGACGGTGACCGTTCCCGAGGAGTGGGACGACGTCGACGGCTCGGCGTGGGAGATCGACGGCGACGAGATCGGCGTCCAGGTCCAGGCGGCACCCGACCTCGGCCGCTTCCAGGAGACCTGGAACGTGCCGGGTCTGATCTTCGGCGCCTCGAGCCTGCTCGTCGACGACGGCTCGCTGGAGGACCTTCTCGACGCGGTGGATTTCAGTGACCAGTGCACCGGACAAGACCGGGAGGAATACGACGACGGCGTCTACACCGGCTTCGAGGATCACTACACCGCCTGCGGGGGCACCGACGCGACCTATACCGTCATCGCTGCGCTGCCCGAGGACGAGTCCTACGTCGTGCTCGTCCAGATCCAGGCGGTCGATCCCAGGGACGTCGCGGCCGGCGACCGCATCGTGGACTCGTTCCTCGTCACCGGCGAGGTGCCCGCACCCTGACGTGTGAATCACGGGGCGGGTTCTACAGCCTGGCGGCCGCCTCGTCGCGCACCTCGAGGCACCGGCCGCGGGATGCGGCCGGCAGCGCCTCGCACAGGGGCGTGGCGGCGTCGCCGTCGCCTGCGGTGTAGACCGCGTCGCGCGCCGCTCCGACGTAGCACTCGTCGCGCAGGTCACCGCGGCCCAGTGCGCACCGGGCGACGACGTCGGAGACGTCGCGCTGCGAGGCGCCGCTGATGTCGCGACCCATGCTCTGGTAGCACACGGACCGCATGGCGTCCTCGATCTCGTCGCACACCGCGAACGCCGCGGCGTAGTCGTAGTCGAGCTGCCACAGGACGTACGAGGTCTGCAACAGGTAGCACTCGTCGACGTAGTCCGCGTCGACCGCGTTGCACGGGTAGCGCAGGTCGCCCTCGCGGACGGTGGCGGTCAGGCCGTGCTGGGCCGACACGACGTTCTGCATGAACAGCCCGCCCAGGCAGGAGCTGCGCTCCCACTGGTCGGAGAACCGCTCGCAGAACGGGATCGCCGCGAACAGGTCGCCGTCGAGGCGCAGCATGACGCCGTGCCCGAGCCCGTGGACGCAGTTGTAGTGCCCGAAGGAGTACGGGTCGGTCGCGGCCTGTGCGCAGACCGTCGGCATCTGTGCGAGCAGCCAGTCCTCGTCGTGGCCGCT
>JACCXR010000588.1 GCA_013696915.1 Euzebyaceae bacterium | reverse complement strand
CCCCGGCGACCGCCTCGGACGCCGCGCCCGGCAGCGGCAGCCACGGGTGGAGCCCCGCCCGGACCCGGTGCGCGATGGCGACCGCGTCGCCGTCGGCCTCGACGACCACGAAGCGGGCCTTGTTGCGGCGGGCGAGCTGGAGGTATCCCTCGGCGACCTTGCGGTGGAAGGCCGTGCCCTGCCGCTCCATGCGGTCCGCCGTGAGCTGCTCCGCCCACTGCGGGAGCACCGAGACGGCCCCCGGCTCGCCGCCGGCGCGCTTGGTCTCCTCGGCGTGGGCCTTCCGCCGCGCCCGCTCGGTGACCCGGCGCATCCCCTCCTCCGCGTCGAGGCGCAGCAGGATCACGACGTCGGGGAGCACGCCGTCGACGGCCCAGCGGTTGATCTCGAAGACGTCCTCCTCGCCGAGGCCGCGGGCGAAGCCCTGGTAGGCGAGCGAGCTGTCGACGAACCGGTCGCAGACGACCACCTGCCCCTGCTCAAGGGCCGGCCGGATCACCCTGTCCACGTGCTCCGCGCGGGCCGCCGCGTAGAGCAGGGTCTCGGTGCGGTCGTCCATGTCGTCGCCGTCGGGGTCGAGCAGGATGGACCGGATCCGCTCGGCCACCGGAGGACCGCCCGGCTCCCGGGTGACGAGGACGTCGCGCCCCTCCGACCGGAGGGTCGCGACGAGCGCGGAGACCTGCGTCGACTTGCCGGCACCCTCGACGCCCTCGAAGACGATGAACAGCCCCCGGTTGCGGGCCGGGTGGGCGCCCTGCATGCGCAGCGGCCGCTCGGTCTCGTCGCGCACCGCCCGGCGCATCCCGCGCGTGGCCAGCAGGCCGAAGAACAGGGCGACGAGCCCGCCGAGCACCATCGTGATGCGGACGCCCGACATCCGCACGATCCGGCCGGCGGCGAACAACGACGCGGTCCCGATCGTGCCGGCGACGAACGGCGCGATGCCGAGCGCCGCGAACAGCGAGACGCGCGTGCCCGTGTAGAAGGCGGCGAAGGTCCGCGCCCGCGTCTCGTCGCGGGTGTTCTCGTGCAGCAGCGTGTAGCCCTGGACGAAGCTGAGGCCGGCCGCCACGCCGAGCAGGACCCCGACGCCGAGGATGACCGCGAAGTTGGACAGCACCGCCAGGACCGTCGCGATCGCGCCCGTCGCCGCCAGGCAGACGGGGAAGAGCAGCTCCTTGCGCAGCAGCCGGGTCATCGGCTGGACGGCCACGATCCCGGCGACGAGACCCGCGCCGACGGCCGTGATGAGGATCGACCAGTCCGCGGCCGGCCTTCCCAGGGCGGAGTTCACGAACACCGGGCCGAGGCCCACGACCACACCCGCACCGAAGAAGACGCCGACGACACCGGTGATGAGCGCCCGGATCAGCGGCAGGTCGCGGATGAAGGTGATGCCCTCCCGCAGTTCGGCGACGAATCCGGGGCCCTCGTTGCGCGCCGTGCGCCGGGACGTCTTCGGCAGCGCGAGCTGGGACATCAGCAGCGCGCTGACCAGGTACGTGCACGCGTCGGCGAGCAGGGCCAGGCGTGCCGGCTCGACGCCGTCCAGACCGACCCGCCCCAGCAGCGACGCCACCCCGATCATGGCCGCCGCGAACACGGCGCCCAGCGGGAGCGTCCCGTAGGTCACCAGCAGGTTGAGCTGGTTGGCCTCGGTCAGGTGCCGCTTCTCGATGATGCCCGGCAGCGACGCGTCCTTGGAGGACATGAACAGCAGCGCCAGGCATTCCACGACGAACGTCAGCGCGAACAGCGCCGTGAGGTCGCTCGAGAACGCGATCGCGACGAAGAGGCCGAAACGTGACACGTCGGTGAAGACGATCAGGCGCTTGCGGTCGTAGCGATCGGCGAGCACTCCCGCGATGGGCCCCATCAGCACGCTCGGGAGCAGCCGGGCCATCATCACGCCGCCCAGGGCGAACAGGGCGGGGCGCGTGCCGGGCGCGAACAGCGAGGCCACGAGCGTCTGGAGGGCGACGAAACCCATCCAGTCGCCGAGGCTCGACGTGAAGGACGCGGCGAACCACAGCCGGTAGTTGCGGTTCTGCAACAGCGCCCGGTAGGCGGACGGCTGCGCCCCGCCGTCGACCAGCTGGTCGGTGGCGTCGCTGTCGTGGTCCGGAACGGAGCCCGGTGACGCCGGATCGGAGATCGTTCCTCCCCCGTGTGCCGGCGCGCGCGTCCGGCTGGACGTCAAGGCTAACCCACCGATCGCCGGACAGGCCGCTGGCCGGCGCGGGCACGCGAACCGGTCGAGGAGCCCACCGCCGGCCCGGCCGGGACCGGTGCGGCGAGAGGTCAGCCGGCGGCGGCGTCCTGCCGCCGGGGCACCCACTCGTGGGCGACGGCGCGCGGCGGGTCGGCGTCGACCGGGACCTTGGTCTCGCAGTGGGCGCAGACCGCGATCGGGTTCTTCGCGTTCTTGCGCGGCGGCTTCAGCGGCCCTCCGCAGTTCGGGCACGGCTGCGCGAGCGGCTGCGTCCACATGGCGAAGTCGCAGTCGGGGTACCGGTTGCAGCCGTAGAACGGCTTGCCGTAGCGCGACTTGCGCTCGGTGATGTGGCCCTCGCCGCACTTCGGGCACCCGAACCCGATCCGCTGCTCGACGTTGACGATGCCCTTGCAGGTCGGGTAGTCCTGGCACCCGTAGAACGGCCCGAACCGGCCGTCCCTGCGGATCATCGCCTTGCCGCACTCCGGGCAGCGCACGTCGGAGTCGGGCTGGAGTTCTTCGACGGTCGTGACGTTGCCGTACGCGTCGAGCGGGAGGGTGCCCTTGCAGTCCGGGAACCGGACGCACGAGGCGAACCACTGCCGGCTCTTGCCGGAGAACACCTTGGTCATCGGCGAGCCGCAGTCCGGGCACTGCTCACCCTCGATCGGGATCCGCGGTCGCTCGGGCTTGCGTTCCGCGATCCAGTCGTCGACCTCGGCGAGGAAGCCGGAGACCATCGGGCCCCACGGCTCCCGGCCTCCGGCGATGTCGTCGAGCTCGTCCTCCATCCGCGCCGTGAACGACACGTCGACGACCTCGGCGAAGTGCTGCTTGAGGTACACGACGACGACTTCGCCGAGCGGCGTGGGAAAGAACCGCCGCGACTCCAGGCGGACGTACTCGCGGTTGAGCAGCACCTGGATGATCGACGCGTACGTGGACGGCCGGCCGATGCCGTCGGCCTCGAGCACCTTGATCAGGCTCGACCCGGTGAAGCGCGGAGGCGGGGTCGTGAAGTGCTGCTCGCCGCGGACGTCGACCAGGGTGAGGGTCTGCCCGTCGACCAGGTCGGGAAGCTCGCGGGTCGGGCTGTCGGGATCCTCGTCGTCGTCGCGGCCCTCGACGTAGACGGCCATGTAGCCGTCGAACTTCTGCACCTGGCCGGTGGCCCGGTACCGGAGCTCCCCGCCGTCGCGGTCCGCACCGACGAGGTCGGCGCGCAGCGTGTCGAAGACCGCCGGCGCCATCTGCGTCGCGACGGTGCGCTTCCAGATCAGGTCGTACAGGGCGCGCTGGTCGGTGTCGAGCCGGCCGGCGACCTGGCTGGGCAGGCGGGCGGCGCTCGTCGGGCGGATCGCCTCGTGGGCCTCCTGCGCTCCCTTCGTCCTGCCCTTGTACCGCCGCGGCTTGTCGAGCGTGTACCGCTCGCCGTACCGGCTGCGGACGAGGTCGCCGATCTCGGTCAGCGCGGTGTCCGACAGGTTCAGCGAGTCGGTGCGCATGTACGTGATCAGCCCGACGACCTCGCTGCCGAGGTTGATGCCCTCGTAGAGCTGCTGCGCGATGCGCATCGTGCGGCTGGCCGAGAAGCCCAGCTTGCGCTCCGCCTCCTGCTGCAGTGTCGAGGTGATGAACGGGGGCGGCGGCGTGCGACGGGTCTCGCGGCGGGTGACGTCGGTGACCGTCCAGACGCGGACCTCGCGGGTGCGCGCCTTCAGCGACTCGGCGGCGGCCTCGTCGGCGATGAGCAGGTAGCGCGCGTCGGTGCCCTTCTCGGCGCGCTCCTCGAGGTGCTTCGGGTTCGTCACCCGCCTGCCGTCGACGGCGTGCAGGCCGGTGGCGAACCGGGCCCCGTCACGGTCGAAGTCCCCGTCGATCGTCCAATACTCCTGGGCGACGAAGCGGCGGATCTCGTCCTCGCGGTCGCAGATGAGCCGCAGCGCGACCGACTGGACGCGGCCGGCGGAGATGCCGGACGCGACGTTGCGCCACAGGGTCGGCGACAGCCGGTACCCGACGATCCGGTCGACCGCCCGGCGCGCCTGCTGGGCGTCCACCAGGTGCGCGTCGACGCGGCGGGGATGGGCGAAGGCGGCGAGGATCGCGTCCGGGGTGATCTCGGCGAACACGACCCGGTTCTCCAGGGAGGTGTCGATCCCGGCGACCTCCGCCACGTGCCAGGCGATCGCCTCCCCCTCGCGGTCGAGGTCCGTCGCGAGAAACACGCGCTCCGCGGCCTTCGCCTCCTTCTTGATCGCGCTGACGTGCTTCGACGACGACTTCGGGACCTCGTATCGCAGGTGGACGCCGCCGTTGCCGACCTCGATCGCGAAGTCGCTGCGGGGAAGGTCGCGGACATGGCCGTAGGAGGCGAGGACCTTGTAGTCCTTGCCGAGGTACTTCTCGATCGTCTTGGCCTTCGCGGGCGACTCGACGATCACCAGGTTCTTCGCCATGGAGGAGCGGCGTTCCCTTCAGAGGTCGTGGCCGTGTCATGCCGACGGATCGGCGGGCCTGTCACGGCGGGGATAGCACGGACGTCAACCCCGCGCGCGCCGGCCGGGTCACCCCGGCTGCCGTGCCAGCTCCGGTGGCGCCGGATCGAACAGCCGGTCGTGGAGGGAGAGAGCGTAGCGGTCGGTCATGCCGGCGACCCAGTCGGTCACCTGCGTCATCAGGTCGGCGTCGTTGTCACGGTAGCTCGCGGGGAGCTGGTCCGGGTGGGCGAGGTGGTGCTCGACCAGCCGGCGGATCACCGCGATCGCCGCCTGCCGGCCCCGTTCGCTGTCCGGCGAGGCATAGACCCGCTCGAACATGAAGTCACGCAGCTCGTGCATGACCTCGAGCAGATCGGGCCGCATGGCGAGCACGTCGGCGGCGACTGTGAAGTCCAGCACCCCGCGCACCATCCGGTCCACCCACAACGTGCCCGGCCGGCCGAGGTATTCCCGGGTCGCCGCCGGGAAGTCCGCCTCGGTCAACAGGCCGGCGCGGATGGCGTCCAGAGCGTCGTGCGTCAGGTACGCGATGCGGTCAGCGTAGCGGACGACCAGGCCCTCCGCGGTGTGCGGCGGGGGGTCGATCCGCCAGGTGTGGGCCCGGATGCCGTCGCGGACCTCCCACGTCAGGTTGCAGTCCTCGAGGGTCTCGAAGATGCGGACGCCCTGGGCGGCGTGGTGCCAGCCGTGCGTGAAGTACGGCGCCAGCGCGTCCTCACCGGTGTGCCCGAACGGCGTGTGACCGACGTCGTGGCCGAGGGCGATCGCCTCGGCGAGCGTCTCGTTGAGCCCCAGCCCGCCGGCGATCGCCCTGGCGACCTGCGTCACCTGCAGCGCGTGGGTGAGCCGCGTGACGTAGTGGTCGCCCTCCGGGTTGAGGAACACCTGCGTCTTGTGCTTGAGCCGGCGGAACGCCTTGGAGTGCAGGATGCGGTCGCGGTCGCGGTCGAACGCCGTGCGGAAGGGGTCCGGCTCCTCGGGCCTCGCCCGCCCGCGCGAGGCCGCCGAGCGGGTCGCAACGGGCGCGAGCGCCCCTTCCTCGGCCTCACGCGCCTCCCGGTCGCGGCGGATGAACATGCCTCCCACGTTCGCACATCTGAGGTTGCCACCGCACAGCGAGCCCGTACGCTGGCAATCAGAGACGTATCAGAGAACCCGGAGCGGAGATGACCACGATCGTGAAGGGCCGGATCGCGGGCCAACCGTTCGCGCTCGACGCCGACCAGGTGCGCCAGGCCGTCGCCGGCGTGCTCCCCGAGCCGCTCCATGAGCACTACGTCGTCATCGACGGCAGGCGCTTCCCGCCCAAGCAGGTGATCGCGGCCGTGACGGGGTTGGACCGCGCCGACTTCACGACCCATCAGGCGCGCCGGACCCTGCGTCGACTCGGCTTCTTGACCGGCCGCCGAGCAACCCCACCTCCACCACCGCCGCCATCGCGCACCGACAAGAGCACGTGGCCGCACCAGGGCCGCGAGGCCGAGGCGCTCCGCCCGTACATGGGCAAGTGGGTGGCGCAGAAGGGGATCGAGGTCCTGTTCGCGGCCGATACCCCCGGGCAGATCTTCGATTGGCTCGAACGCAACGACCAGTACGCGGACGAGATGTTCAAGGTGCCGGAGCCGGGCTCGCTCGCCGAAGGCTGGACTTCGAAGGTCGACATCACCAGGTGGCCGTGAAGTTCGGCTTCAAAGAACTGCCAGGCCGCGACGAGGGCTACCTGCGACCGAGAGTGCCGGTCGTCGTCGAGGGATACGCTCGCGCTCCGCTCGCGTGCCTGCTCGACACCGGAACGCTGCACAACCGCTTCGGAAGGCACGTCGCCGAGGATCTCAGCATCGATCTGACCGGCGGTGAGCGGGGGCGGATCGGCGTAGGCGGCTTGATCACCGAAAGCATCGCCGTACCGGTGGTTCTCCGCCTGGGGGACGCCGTCTGGCAGGCGCCGGTGTGGTTCTGCAACCCGTGGCCGTTCGAGTTCCAGGTGCTCGGGCAGGAGGGGTTCTTCCGCTTCTTCCGCGTCGAGATCCGGGCCGCGACCTACACCGTGGAGTGCACGTTCGAGCCGGCGTAGCGGACCGCGGCGTTTGGCCGCGTGGGACGGGCGTTCCTATACTCGCCGCGTTCCCTGCTTCCGGGCTCGGCATCGCCGTGCCTTCGTGCCCCCGAGTCGCCTCTACCGGAGATGTGAATGACCGCAGTGCCCTACCTGAGCGCCCTGACCGCCGTCGGCGCCCTGGTCCTCGCCGCCTACTTCTTCGGGGTGGTCCGCAAGGCCGACCCGGGCAACGCCCGCATGGTCGAGCTCATGGAGGCGATCCAGCAGGGCGCACGCGCGTTCCTGCGGCGCGAGTACACCTACGTCGCGGTGTTCGTGGTCCTGATGGCGGTCCTGATCGCCTCATTCCTCGACTACGGGCGGCCGTGGGGGGCCATCGCCTACGTGTCCGGCGCGGTGCTGTCCGGGCTCGCCGGGTTCGTCGGCATGACCGTCGCCACGATGGCGAACGCCCGCACGACCCAGGCCGCCCGCACCGGACCGCAGCTGGCGCTGCCGCTGGCCTTCCGCGGGGGCGCCGTCATGGGCTTCACCGTCGCGGGGCTGGCCCTGCTCGGGCTGTCGCTGGCCTACATCGTCTTCGTGCAGATCCTCGAGGTCGACCAGGCTTTCCAGGTCGTGACGGCGTTCGGGCTGGGCGCGAGCTCGATCGCGCTGTTCTCCCGCGTGGGCGGTGGCATCTACACGAAGGCCGCCGACGTGGGCGCCGACCTCGTCGGCAAGGTCGAGGCCGGCATCCCCGAGGACGACCCGCGCAACCCGGCGACGATCGCCGACAACGTCGGCGACAACGTCGGCGACGTCGCCGGGATGGGCGCGGACCTGTTCGAGTCCTACGCCGGGTCGATCATCGCGCCGATCGCGCTGGCCGCCTTTGCGTTCGCGGGCTCCTTCCAGGAGCGTGCGGTCCTGTTCCCGCTCGCGATCGGCGCCTTCGGCATGGTCGCGTCGATCCTCGGCGCGTTCACCGTCAAGGCCAAGCCGGACGCGACGAGCAGGGATCTGTCCGGCGCGCTGCACCGCGGCACGAACGTCGCGGCCGGCCTCACCGTGCTGCTGTCGTTCCTGTTCGGCTACCTGTTCTTCAGCGGCGTGGAAGGCGTCGAGAACTGGTGGGGCTTCCCGGTCGCGGTTGTTGCGGGCCTGCTCGTGGGGACGGCGATCGGGTTCGTGTCCGAGTACTACACCTCCGACCACTACGGGCCTGTGCGCAGGATCGCCAAGGCGTCGGAGACCGGGCCGGCGACGACGATCCTGGGCGGAATCTCCGCCGGCATGGTGTCGGTCGCCTCGGCGGTCGTGCTCATCGTCATCGCCGTCGCGGTGGCCTTCTGGGCTGCGAACATCGCGATCCCCGGCGACGACCTCTCGGGCATCTACGGCATCGCGCTCGCCGCCATCGGCATGCTCGCCACCACCGGCGTGGTCGTGTCGGTCGACGCGTACGGGCCGATCGCGGACAACGCCGGCGGCATCGCCGAGATGGCGCACCTCCCCCCCGAGGTCCGCGCGGTCACCGACTCCCTCGACTCGCTCGGCAACACCACCGCGGCGGTCGCGAAGGGCTTCGCGGTCGGCTCGGCGGCGGTGACGGCGCTCGCACTGTTCAAGGCCTTCGAGCAGGCCATCATCGACGCCGGCGGTTCGATCTCCCTCGACATCGGCTCCGTCGACGTCTTCTCGGGGCTGTTCCTCGGAGCGATGCTGCCGTTCCTCTTCGCGGCGCTCACGATCGACGCCGTCGGCCGCGCCGCGAACAAGATGATCGAGGAGGTGCGGCGCCAGTTCCGCGAGATCCCCGGCCTGCGCGAGGGCCACGAGGGCGTCGTCCCGGAATACGCCAAGTGCGTCGACATCTCGACCAGCGCCGCGCTGAAGGAGATGATCATCCCGGGCGGGCTCGCGATCGTGGTGCCGCTCGTGATCGGCTTCGTGTCGATCGACGCGCTCGGGGGCTTCCTCGCCGGAGCGCTCGTCTCGGGGTTCGCGCTCGCGATCTTCATGGCGAACGCCGGCGGCGCGTGGGACAACGCGAAGAAGTACATCGAGGCCGGACACCACGGCGGCAAAGGCTCCGAACCGCACAAGGCCGCCGTCGTCGGCGACACCGTGGGCGACCCCTTCAAGGACACGTCGGGACCGTCGATGAACATCCTCATCAAGGTCATGACGATCGTGTCGCTGATCTTCGCGTCCGCCTTCGTGTAGGCGACGGCCTCACCGCACCGGCACGCGACCCCACCCGTAGACCCAGGTGACCTCGGGCCGGTCGAGGGGGTCCGGCCTGGTCTCGACCTCCACCTCGCCGTAGCCGGCGCCGAGCAGGAGCGCCCGGAGCTCGTCGGAGGACACCGACGTCGCCCACACCGTCCCGGCGGGCGGATCCTCGACGGGGTCGAGGTTGCCGGCGCCCTGGCGGAAGGTCGCGAAGACGGGGCCCGAGCGCTGCACCCGGCGCAGCTCGGCGAGGGCCGGCCGGATCTGCGCGCGGGGCAGGTGCTGGAGCGCGGCCGGCGCCCAGACGCCGCCGAAGACATCGTCGGGGAAGGGCAGCCGTCGAAAGTCCCAGCGGGCGAGCGAGCCCTTCGGGAACAGCAGGCGGCCCAGGCGCATCGACTCGTGCGAGAGGTCGCCGGCGACGACCTTCAACCCGGCGTCGCGCAGCAGGCGCAGGTCGAGCGCGGGTCCACAGGCGATGTCGAGGACGCGGGCGCCCCGACCCGCCTGACCGGCGAACTTGCGGATCGCGTCCAGCGGACGGTGCTCCCGCCACGCCTCCTGGTACGCCGGTGCCGCGGCGTCGTAGGCGGCGACACTCTGCAGCATCCGGCGTTCCAAGACGGGCGGTCCTTCCTCGAGGCGCCATGACCCCCGATCATCGTAGCCCGACCCCCGGGAAACCCCGGGTCCGCGACTAGGCCGCGGAGCCCAACGCCGCTTATGCTGGTCGCGATGGTCGGCGCGGGCTCGGCGAGATGCCGCGAGACGGGGGGACGCGCCGCCACCACCCGCGGAGGCCGTACCGCCCGCGGTGCCCGTTCCATGCCGCGACGTCACCGCGCTTCCACAGCCGAGGCGGACTGACCGGCTCCGGCCGGTCACGTACGCCAGAGGGCGCCGCCCCATCCCCCGGGGGCGGCGCCCCACTTCTTCACCAGCCCGCACGCCGTCGCCCGGGCCGGTCACCGGCACGCCGGTGCTACCATCCCGCCGCCCATCCGGGGTCCGTGCGGATCCCGAACGGCCCCGGATCCGGCGGCGCGTGCCGCCACGTCGTGGTCGTCGGGCCCACCAGCCGACGACAGGTGAGGCCTGCACGTGGAACTTCCCATCCTTGTCCAGCTCTTCCTCCTCTTCGCCGCCGCGAAGCTGGCCGGCGAGGTGTTCGAGCGGCTGGGGCAACCCGCCGTCATCGGTGAACTGCTCGTCGGCATGGTGCTCGGCGCCGGCGTCCTCGGCGTGGTCGACGTCGCCGAGGAACCGTTCCTCCGGGAATTCGCCGAACTCTGCGTCGTGATCCTGCTGTTCCGCGTGGGGCTGGAGACGCGGCTGTCCGACATCCGCGCCGTCGGCCGGACCGCGGCCCTGGTGGCCGTGGTCGGCGTGGTGATCCCCTTCGGCCTGGGCTACGGCTACTACGTGGCCATCGGGCGCGAGTCCATCACGGCGCTGTTCCTCGGGGCGGCGCTCGTCGCGACGTCCGTGGGCGTCACCGCCCGGGTGCTCGCGGACCTGAGGCTCCTCGGCGAGCGTGAGAGCCGCATCATCCTCGGTGCCGCGGTCATCGACGACATCCTCGGGCTCATCGTGCTGAGCATCGTCGCGGGGGGCGGCGGCGAGGGGGGGATCGACCTCGTCCAGGTCGGCGTGACCGTCGCGCTGTCGACGGCGTTTCTCGTCGTCTTCGGGCTGTTCGGGACGCGGGCCGTCGCGCGCGGCGGCCACCTGTTCGAGCGCCCGCGGCTGCCGAACGCGCCGTTCGCGCTCGCGGCGCTCACCTGCCTCGGCGTCGCCGCGCTCGCGCAGGTCATCGGCCTGGCGGCGATCGTGGGGGCGTTCCTCGCCGGCATGGTGATGGCGGAGACGCCGGACCACTACGAACTGGAGGAGAAGTTCGAACCGCTCGGGGAGTTCCTGGTGCCGTTCTTCTTCGTGATCACCGGCGCCACCGTCGACCCCACCCAGTTCTTCGGCGGCGGAACGCTGGTCGTCGTGCTCGTCGTGGTCGCGCTCGCGGCGGTCGGGAAGCTGGTCGGGTGCGGCCTGGCCGCCGCCGGGCTCGGGTGGAGGTCGGCCGTCATCGTCGGCGTCGGGATGGTCCCGCGAGGAGAGGTCGGCATCATCGTCGCGAACGCCGGCGAGAAGGCGGGCGCCGTGGATGCCGAGACATTCGCGGTGATCGTGGCGATGTCGATCCTCACCACCCTGATCGTCCCGCCGGTGCTCAAGGTGCTGTTCGCCGACCGACTCGCGGGCCGTCGCGCCGGCCGGGGCGGATCGCCCGTGCCCGCGGACTGACCGCGGGGCCCGCCGGGGTCAGCCGGCCTCGGCCTCGAGGCCGACGGCGAACCGCATGTGCACCTTCATGCCCTCCCCGCGCAGGAACCGCACGTCGTCGGCAAGACCGCGGATGAGCGTGACGCCGAGGCCGCCCTCGGTCGACAGGTCCTTCTCGGCCGCGGCCTCGGGCGTCTGGGGCTGGAATCCCGGGCCGGCGTCCACGATCGTCACCTCGAACGACCCGCCGGAGGTGGGACCGAACCGCAGGATGACCGGGCTGGAGGAGCTGTACTGCTGATGGGCGACGATCGCGTTCGTGGTCGCCTCGCTCACCGCGATCTTCAGATCCTCGACCCGCTCGTCGACCATCCCCGCCTGACGTGCCGCGACGGTGACGACGAGCCGCGCCAACCCGACGTACTGGACGTCGGAGGGGAGGCGCAACTCGACGTCGAGCATCACTGGGTGTCCGCAAGCGCCTCGTCGAGCGTGTCGAACATCGGGAAGACCTTGGTGAGCCCGGTGATCCTGAAGATCTTGAGGATGCGCTCCTGGTTGCAGACGAGTGCGAGCGTGCCGTCGTGCGAGCGCACCCGCTTCAACCCGCCGACAAGGACGCCCAGGCCGGTGGAGTCCAGGAACTCGACCTTGGTCATGTCGACGATGATCTTGTAGTGCCCCTCGCCGACCAGCTCGACGAGCCGCTCCCGCAGCTTCGGGGCGGTGTAGACGTCCACCTCGCCGCCGACTTCGAGGATGGTGCGGTCGCCTTCCGAACGGTGATCCAACGACAGGTCCACGGACTGCTCCTGGTGCTCGCTAGCCGGACAACACGAAACGACGGTCCTCTGCGGACGGTTCCTGAAGTCGTGCCCGGCCGGGCAGGCGGCGAAACGTCGGACTCCGCGGTCGGGGTGTCGGGCGCCCCGGCCGACGGCGGTCGAAACGTCGGACGCCGCGGTCGGGTGTGGGCGCGCCCCGACCGGCGGGCGGCCCGCGTAGCCTTCGCCCGTGGACGGGCGGACGCTGCTGGAGACGCTCGACGCCGAGTTGAGCGCGTCCACGCCCGGCGCCGCCCGGCGGCCGCGGCTGGTGCACGTGCGCGCACTGCCGGCGAGGGCCGCGCAGACGGTTGCGCTGCCGGGTGACCTCCCCGTCCCGATCCCCGGGCGGCTCCGCCTCGCCGGCATCGAGGCCCTCTACCGCCACCAGGCCGAGGCGCTCGACCACGTCCGCGCCGGTCGCCACGTGGTCGTGGCCACGGGCACGGCCAGCGGCAAGAGCCTGTGCTACCAGCTTCCGCTCCTCGAGCGGCTGCTGCGCGACGACAAGGCGACGGCGCTCTACCTGTCCCCGACGAAGGCGCTGGCACACGACCAGTTGCGGGCATTGCGCAGCTTCCGGCTGCCGCACGTGCGGGCGGCCGCCTACGACGGGGACACGCCGGTCGGCGACCGCGACGCCGTCAGACGCACCGCGAACGTCGTCCTGACCAACCCCGACATGCTCCACGTCGGGCTGCTCCCAGGTCACCGCCGCTGGGGCGACTTCCTGCATCGCCTCGCTCTCGTCGTGGTCGACGAGTGCCATGTGGCCAGGGGCGTCTTCGGGTCGCACGTGGCGGCGATCCTGCGGCGCCTGCGGCGCGTGTGCGACCACTACTCGGCCACGCCGACGTTCGTGCTCGCCAGCGCCACGATCGGCAACCCCGGCGAGCACGCCGCGAACCTGACCGGGCTGCGGGTCGCAGAGGTCCTCGACGACGGTGCTCCAAAGCCGCCGGTCGTCTTCGCCCTGTGGGAGCCGCCGGTCACCGACGTCGGCACGGGCGCCCGGCGCTCGACGCTCGCCGAGGCCGCCGACGTGCTCGCGGGCCTTGTCGAGCGCGGGCCGGCGACGATCGCGTTCGTGAAGTCGCGGAAGGGAGCAGAGCTCGTCGCCGCGGGCGCGCGGCGCGCTCTGGAGCCGGCCGGGCTGGGCGGCACCGTCCTGGCCTACCGCGCCGGACACCTCCCCCAGGAGCGGCGCGACGTCGAGCGCGGCCTGCTCGACGGCACGCTGCGCGGCGTGGCGGCGACCGACGCGCTGGAACTCGGTGTCGATGTCGGCGCGCTGGACGCGGTCGTCATCGCCGGCTGGCCGGGGACGGTCGCGTCGCTGTGGCAGCAGGCCGGCCGTGCGGGGCGGCGGGGACGTGAGTCCGTGGCGGTGTTCGTCGCGGACGACAACCCGCTGGACCACTACCTGCTCGCGAACCCGGCCGAGCTGTGGGGGCGGCCGCTGGAGGCGGCGGTCGTGGACGTCACCAACCCCTACATCCTTCTTCCCCACCTGCGCTGCGCTGCCTGGGAGCTGCCGGTCGACGCGCGCGAGACGATGTTCTCCGGCCCGGACCGCGCCGGGCCCGCGCTGAGCGGGCTGCTGGCGCAGGAGGTGGCCGACGGCCGTCTCCGGGAGCGCGGCGGACGCTTCTTCTGGTCGGGGCGCGGATCCCCGGCGGCCGGCGTCGGCATCCGCAGCGCCGGCGGTGCGCCGTTCACGATCGTCGACGGCGCGACGGGGGCGCTGATCGGCGACGTCGACGAGGCCCGTGCGTTCCGCACGGTGCACGCGGGTGCGGTCTACCTGCACCAGGGCCAGGCGTACAGGATCCGTGCCCTGGACCTCACCGCCCGGACGGCCGTGGCCGACGTCTTCCGCGGCGACGAGTACACACAGCCGCGGTCGGACACCGACATCGCCGTGCTGCGCGTCGAGCAGGTGGCCGGGTGGGGCAGGTGTCGTATGCATCTCGGCCGCGTCGAGGTGAGCCGCCAGGTCCTCGCCTTCGAGCGCCGGCAGCTGGTGACCAACGAGTCCCTGGGTCTGGTCGAGCTCGACCTGCCCCGCCAGCACCTGCAGACCCAGGCGCTCTGGCTCACGATCCCCGAGCCGGTGCTCGACCTCGCCGGCCTGGGTGGGGACCGGGTGCCCGGCGCGGCGCACGCCGCCGAGCACGCGGCCATCGGCCTGCTGCCGCTGTTCGCGATGTGCGATCGCTGGGACATCGGCGGGGTCTCGACGGCGTGGCATCCGGACACCGGCGAGGCCACGATCTTCGTCTACGACGGGTACGCGGGCGGGGCGGGGATCGCCGAGCGCGGCTTCCGCAGCGGCGACGCCCATCTGCGCGCGACCCTGACCGCCATCTCCACGTGCCCATGCTCGGCCGGCTGTCCCTCCTGCGTGCAGTCCCCGAAATGCGGGAACGGCAACGAGCCGCTGGACAAGGCCGGCGCCGCCGCGCTGCTCCGCGCGGTGCTGGCCGAGCGCGCCGGCTGACGCGCTCGCCGGCCGCGGGCGGGCCGCGGCCGCCGACCCGGAGAGCACCACGGCCGCCGACCCGGAGAACACCGACCTGGGGAGCACCGCGGCCGCAGACCCGGCCGCCGACCCGGCCGGCGACCCGGAGAACACCGATTTGGGGAGCACCGGCCGCCGACCCGGAGAGCACCTCAGCGGTCGACCGCGGGCGCACCGCAGCGGCCGCCCGCGCACTCACCGCCGGGATGATCAGCCGGATGCCCGGGGTGCGCGGGGTCACCGCGACGGTGACCTCCACCCGCAGGGGCCAGCCGGTGGTCCGGACCTCGAC
>JACCXR010000568.1 GCA_013696915.1 Euzebyaceae bacterium | reverse complement strand
CGCCGTCGGTGACGGCGATGCCGTTCACGCCGATGGAGGTGACGTCCTCACCCTCGCGCAGCTGCTCGACGAGGTCCCGCGCCTCCGTGACGTTGATCGCCAGGTTCTGGTCGGTCATGTCGCTGCCCGCGTAGTTCACGCCGACGACCTGGCCCTCCTCGGTGACCAGCGGGCCTCCGGAGTTGCCGCCGCGGATGCGCGCGCTGTGCTCGACGACGTTCTCGACCGAGGCCCACTCCGTCTCCACGTCGCGGTCGGGGGTGTTGACGATCCCCTCCGTGAGCGTGAACGCAGGGTCCCCCAGGGGGAAGCCCGCCGCGTAGACCTTCAGCCTGGTGTCGACCTCGCCGTCGTACCACTCCAGGTAGGGGTAGCCGTCACCGTCGATGTCGATGACCGCGATGTCCGAGCACTCCGAGACCCCGAGGACCCGGGCGTTCCGTGGCTTGTCCTCGCCGGCGACGAACACGTTCAGCGACGCGGAGCCGGTCACGACGTGATTGTTCGTGACGGCGATGCCCTCCGGGTCGATGATGAAACCGGAGCCGGCGCCGACCCCTTGGACGTCCCCGACCTCCGGGTCGCGGAACGCCCCCTCCGCGACGATCTGGACCGTGGCCTGGTCGACGTCGTCCACCGACGTGATCGCCGCGGTGGCGGGCTCGGACTCCGAGCCTCCGCCCTTGGTCGGCCGCGTCGTCTCCGAGGCCGTGCCGGTGTCGGTCGCCGCGGTCTGGGTCGCGGAGGTCTCGTCGCCGCTCACCTCCGCGACGTCGTCGCCGCCGCCGCACGCGCCGGCCAGCAGCACGACTGCTGCCAGCCCGCACAGAAGTCTCACCCTACGTGTCATGCCGAAGTCTCCTTGTTCCCGCTGATGCGCCGACTGCACTGCCCGTCTGACCGCCTGGGCGCGTGGACGCGCCGCCCGGGAAGGAGCGGCGGCCACACGCGCGTCTGGGACAAAGGTAGGAGATCCCGCCACCGTCCGGTATGCCCAGAGGGGGTGGTTTCGCGCGTGGGCATTTCGGGCTAGCTCTCCGCCCTCGGCGACCCTGCGGGGGGTAGTCCCACCGACCCCGCGAGACGTCCGGCGGTCGCGGCGTCCGGGGCGAGGCCGAGGTGCACCGCCGTCGGTTCGCAGCGGACTGACAGCACGTCGCGGTCACCGCGCAACAGGTCGCCGGCGGGCCCGGCGCTGCCGCCGGCCACGGCCCGGTACCAGTCCGGGACGCCGGCGCACGCCTCGGCGGCGTCGGCCGGAGAGTCGAACGCGAGCACCGCGGCGACGGCCACCTCCTCGCCGCGGTGCCAGGTGCGCGCCTGGCCACCGCCCCAGCCGGCAGCGATCGCGGCGGCCCGCTCGTCGCCGAGCGCCGCGAAGGTCTCGCGCAGGTCGAACGCCCCCAGCGGCTCCGTCCCGCGATCGGTCCAGCCGGGGCCCGGCGCGGTCCGGACCCTGACGTCCACCGGCGCGTCCCGCGCCAGGTAGCCGACCGGGTCGAGGATCTGCTCGGTCGACGTGGGCGGGTCGGCGAAGGCGGCGTCGACGGCGCCCTGACCGCCTTCGGCGATCAGGGCCTGCACGAACGCCACGCCCTCCCGGTAGGGGAAGAGCACGGCGTTCATGACCGCGTTCGGCGCCCGGACGAGGGCGCCGGCGGAGCGTGCGGCGGCCTCGGCGCGGACCGACCTGAGGTCGGAGGACGTCTGGTTGGCGGCCGACCAGCGCTGCTGGGTGACGACGGCGTCGCCCTCGATCAGGGCGAGGAGGGCGAGCGCCGCGTCGGCGTCCTGCTCCACACCGGCACGCAGGCGTTCCAGGTCGTGGTGCTGGTCCTGGAGGGCGTGGGCGATCTCGTGGGCTGCCGTCAGCTGCTGGTACGGGGTCAGCGACCCGGCGTCGGCGGCGACGTAGAGCGTCGTCTCGGCGGGGACGTAGAGGCCGATGACCTGTTCGCTGTAGAGCTCCCGGACGACCGTCTCGACGTCCACGTCGGGCGGCACGAGCCGGAGCGCGACGAGCAGCCGGCGACGGGCCTCGCGGGTCTCGGCGCCCTCGTCCTCCGTCAGGGAGGCGAGCTTGTCGGCCAGCTCGGGGCCGGGCAGGGCGCGCGCGTCCAGGGGCCGGAGGAGGTCGAGGCCGCGGACGGCCGCCACTTCGGCGGCGAGGACGGCGACGTCGGTCGGCGTGCCCGGGCGCTCGGCGGGAGGCGTCGGCGTGGGGTCAGGCGCCGCCGGCGCGGTCGGGCGTGGTCGGGCGGCGGCCGGCGGTGAGGGCGCGCGGGCCGGCGGTGAGGGCGCCGGGG